>NZ_JACHVD010000001.1:0-260577 GCF_025377055.1 Acinetobacter sp. T_3_1
GAGTTGTGGTGAATGGATAAATTACGCAGAATAACTTTCAACTTTTGCCAGTGTTGATCTGTCAGCATGGTACGAGGCATAGCGAATAGTAAAGATTTGATTTTACTACTTCGCTATTTTTTTAAGCTAAAAGTGTCAACACACCCTAGTTTAATAAAAAAATATTCCAATATTATTCTGGTTGTATTAACTGATGATCTAATGTTATGAAGAGAAGCCACGAATATACGTGACTTTTTTATATGCTTTCATTTTTTTTAAAACCCACTAAAAATTTAAAATGTTAGAGTTAGTTAGAGATATATTATTAAAAGGTAGAATTCTCCTTGTATCATAGACATAGGTAATCTCATCGTGAAGCAGTATTGAATCTATAAAAGCAATGTTTTTGGTCATTTAAGCATTGAATATTAATATGTGGAAACTGAAGTTTTTAAAATCCAATCTTCATATTCTTGCAATGCTTCTCGAAGCATATCCATTGGTCTTACAGTGTAGTGTTTATCAACCAAGGCGCTAGGTTTATGACCCGCGATTTGAGCTAATACACCTTTGTCAATTTTTGTCCAGATTGCAAGGGTTTCATATGAGCGTCTAAGCCCATGAGGGGTAAGTTTTATTCCTAACTGCTCGGAAACTTTGTTCAAACTCTTATAGGGGTTAATAATATGTCCAGTTTCTGAGTTTGAACTGCTAAATACAAATTCTGAGTCAGAGGATCGTTTCAAATCTAATAAGAGCTTTTCAACATAAGTAGTGATAGGAATGATTCTTTGAATAGCCACCGATTTTGTAGACACCTTTTAGTTAGATAAAATGGCTAATTAACGAGGTGCTTATGAGCAGTAAACGATACCCTGAAGAATTCAAAATTGAAGCAGTAAAACAGGTCACAGAGAAAGGTCATAGTGTTGCTGATGTTGCTGCACGCCTAGGAACTACCACACATAGTCTATATGCCTGGATAAAACGTTATGATCCACAGCAACCCAGGACAACAGAGTTTAATGACCCAAGTGCAAAGTTAGCAAAGTTAAAAAAGAGCTGCAAAGGGTTACAGAAGAAAGAGACATCTTAAAAAGGCCGCGGTGTACTTCGCAAGCCAGTCCAAATGAGGTACGCCTTTATTCGGGACAACCAGAAGATATGGCCTGTTCGTCGTTTATGTTCAACTTTGGATGTTCATCATAGTGGTTATTACGCATGGTTAAAGCAACCCGCCAGTAAAACTGCCAGGAAACGGCAACAGCTTTCAGGATTGATTTAACAGAGTAAGTAAATATATCTGGAAAAATAATTGATTGATAATCATACACTAATTACAATGGTGTCAACTAAAAACCATTGTTTTAAAACAACTTTGATAATTTATTAATAAGAATTAGGGGTAAACATGAGTCGTAATAGCAAGCACACAGCTCAGGAACAAATGTGGACAATTGAGCAGCTGGAACCAAAATTACTCTTATCAGCTGACTTAATGCCAGGGGTTTATGAAATAAACGGTAATATTGAAAAACCGGGTGAGCAGAAGCAGTACGAATTCGTCATTACCGAAAAAACAAAATTTTTCTTTGATGGGGTGGAAGGGAGCAAATTTAACTGGTCTCTGAAAGGTAAGGAATTGGGGCAAAATTTCTCGGCTGTTCAGCTTGAACAAGACAGTCATAAATTTCTCGACCTTATGCCAGATACTTATCAATTAAGTGTTGATGGGGATAATGATCAAACAGGCAATTATACATTCAGAATGCTGGGGGAGAGTGCTGCTGTTAGCCTGAATTTAAATGAACAAACAGAACTAATACTTAGTCCTTCCAGTCAAGCAGTTTTATATAAGGTGCAGTTAAGTCAGGGCGATCGTGTATTTTTTGAAAGCCAAACAAGTAATGCTACCTGGAGTATTTTTGATCCAAATGCCAATCTTATAAAAAATCGTCTGAATACATCAGATTATCAAGGTTTTGAGGCGCTAACTGGAGGAACTTACTGGTTATCTATTGAGGGGAATGACAGCCAAAACAGTCTTGAAAGCCAATTTATACTACATGCTTCGAAACCTGAAGTTATTGCATTGAATTTGAATGAAAAAACAACTGTTAATTTTAACAAGCCTTTTCAGTCCACACAGTATAGCTTTACCCTTGAGCAGAATCAGTGGATTGGTTTTGACCAGCTCACGACGGGGCTTGAAAACACGGAATGGCTCATTAAAGACAGTATTGGCAATACAGTTTTTTCAAATAAGAGCACAAATCAAAGTGATACGGAAACAGCACCGCAATTTTTAAATGCGGGGACATATGTACTATTCATCAATAGTTTAAGTACAGTTCAAGGTGAAATTGACTTTAAGTTAAAGAGCAGTGCTCAAGTAGATGCTGTAATTGATGAAAACAATAAAAATTTAATTTTTAATAATAATGGAAATGCATCGAGCTTTATAAAAGTAAATGCTGAAAATTCTGATTTATTGGGACTTATTTCTGAATTCTACGCAACAAATATTTACAACGCAAAATATTTAAATCTGGAAGGAATTTCTGAAAAAACAATTGGAGCTGGATTTTCAGAACAAGGCATTGAACTATACGAATTAGTATTAAATAAAAATGACAAAATTTACTTGGAGAAAAATAGAGAAGATGCATTAATCAGAATATTTAATGAAAATGGTGAAGAAGTTGCGAAATCGGAAAGTAATGATTTAGATTTTTCTGTACTAAACAGTGGTATTTATTATTTAGGTGTTAGCTCTAATCTAAGCGAGAGCTATAATATTACTGATACTGTTGAGAACAGTAAAATAGAAAAAGTAGCAATTAAAATAAAATATATAGCATCAGCACCAGTTAATTATACTTATACCGATGTGGGCGGTTCTATATATAATGCAAAACAACTTGATTTTATTAGAAATAAGCAAGTTCAAGTTACTATTGGTGATAATAATTCAAACTATGCAGATGTCGATTTTTATAAAATACAAGTAAAAAACGGTGATTTAATTAAAATTTCAACCCCCAATAGTTATGGTTTTGATGGATATTTAAAAGTATTTGATAAGAATGGCTATATTGTAACATCAGCTGATGACTCTCCACTTAGTTATAGATTTAACCAAGGTGGTGAATATTATCTGGCATTTAGTTCTTATGGTAACAGGAACTATAGTCCATATTATGAAAATAGCGGAGGATATGCCGGGAGTAGAGGGACTCTCAATGTAAGTATTGAATTAAATGCATCTGATATCCCTAAAGTATATTTACTTGACCGGTATGGTAATATTGTTCTTGATACTGCTATAAGCCAACCGGGGCTTATACAGCAAAAACTGAGTCAAAATGAAGAATACTATGTCTGGATTAATTCATCACTGAACAATGCCTCATATTATTCATATATATTAGGTTTCTCAAATAAAACGACTCAGCAGGTTGAACTTCAAGAAAATACCAAACTGCAATTTAACTTTAATGGTGTGGCAAATATCCATGAAGTTGAATTAACTGTAACAGAGGCGGGTACATATTTCATTTATCCTGAAAAGAACTTGTTGAATGCTTCATGGGTATTAAATGGTCCTGGTGTAGAGAATCTTAACTGGAATAATGAATTTTCTCAAGGGGAGTCTACACCACAGGCAGTTTATCTGACTGAAGGAAAATACCAGTTTAGTATTTCGAATTATGATTTGGAGGGTGAATACGATCTTGAAGTTGTCTCTGCCAAATCATTAGCAACTATAACTCCAGATCAAGATTATACAATAGGTATACTTGCTGCAGGCGAATCCGTTGTATATGCAATTGATTCTAGTTATCTGGATGAATATACTTTTAATTTAAATACTACCCATCCTGATTTAAGTATTTCTGTTTGGGATCAGTATGGTCAACTGCTTGCTAAGAACTTAACTGATGGAACAAATGTTTATCAGGATTATAAGCAAAATAAAATTTATATTTCTGTTGTAAATAAAAGTTTATATGAAAGCATACAGGACATCACTCTAAAATATCAAAAAAACCAATACCTGCACCCGGTAAATGTTGTTAAGAATATTGCACTAAATGAAAATGTGGTTCAGCAGGCAAAAGATTTACCAAGAAATATTAATTACAGTCTTGCGCTTGAACAGGATAGTTTTGTTAGTTTTGAGTTTGTTCAAAATGTTTATGAAGAAGTTGTAATTATTGGGCCTGCTGGCGAAATTATTTCAGCTGACGCTTTAAAAGTAACAGGACAATGGTTGATTGCAGGTCAGTATTTTATTGAATTTAAAAATAAAATTAAAAACACTGTATTTGAGTTTAATATTCGTGATATCAATCAATATTCGAAACTAGGTACGAATGTAACAACACAGATTGATTTAAATAACAGTAATGGTATCCAGATTTATCATTTTAATATGGATGCTAACTCAGAATATTATTTAAAACTTGATAATAGTTTTAGCACGGCTAAATTTAAAGTATTAAGTCAAGATGGTTTTGAAATTGTAAGTGGTAATTTTAGTTCAGAAAAAATTTACCTGCCTAAAAAAGAATGGATAAAGGACTATATCCTGATTATTGAATCTAATGATGATAATCTGCCATTAGACTTGAGATTGGTTGGTGTTGAGAAAGTCATCAATATGAGTATAACTGACTCGATTGATTATTCTTTTATGAGGTCATATCAAGATCAGGAAATCGAACTTCAAGTTAGTCAGGCCGGTTTATATTACTTTGATTATAGTTATCTCAATGGGGCATGGTTAGAAATTATTATCAATGACCAGCAGTCCAATGGTTCTCTCTCAGAAGCATATGCTGCTGTAGAACAAAATCAACTTAATAATTATGAAAACTCAAGCCATCAAATTCAATCTTATTATTTAAGTCAAGGCACACATAAAATTATATTGCATTCTCAATGGAGTGCGGATGCAGCATTATTACTTAAAATTAAAGCTGCTACTGATATTGTTGAACTGAATCAAATTGATCCTGAGTGGTCTATTCCTGCAATTGAGGCATATGGTACAGCATGGTTTAAAATACCATATTCGGTATATGGGGATCTGCAATTTAAACTTAAGACAGAGCAATCAGACTTATCTTTAAGCGTATTTGATGACTATGGATATTCATATAATCATTTTTATGATCTTGAATATCCATTTAGATTGAATGCAGGGGCAGATTATATTTATCTAGCTATTCATAATTATGCTTTTGAAGATATTCAGAATATTGTTTTTGAATCCAAAAATAAAAACCTGGGTATTAATTTAAACCAAAAACAACAATTTAGTTATGATGACCTGTCAAATGAACCTGTATTTTTATTTGATGTACTTGAAGATGGTTGGGTAACCCTGGAATTCGACAATCGTTATTATGCTGAATTAAGTATTAGTAATGAATCGGGTTGGGTATTCGATGGCTGGCCTGAATATGTCAATTATCAAAGTCAGACAGCATTTCATACCATTTATTTACAAGCAGGAGCGTATAAGCTTGAGTTTCAAGGCGGTTCGGGATACAACAGGCCGAATTTACTGGCTGAAGGTGTTGAAAATGATGGGGAGGCATTGGATGAAGCGAATATTTTCCAATTCACTCTGCATGCTAATGCTCAGTTACCACAGCTTGAAGTAAATCAGGCAGTTGAGCTGGATCTACAGTCGAATTTTGGTTATCAGACGTATTCTGTTCATCTTGCCGATGCCAAAGACTATCAATTACAGTTGCTGACAGAGACGGCGGGAGCTTATTTCCGTCTTTATACCAGCGATGGTATTGAATGGAATTCAGGATATTTATCATCCGAAGCCATTCAACTACAAAAACTTTATGGTCAAGAAGAATATATTCTGGTCATTTGGAATGAGCAGCAGGAATTAGCGC
Organism: Acinetobacter sp. T_3_1; assembly: GCF_025377055.1. Taxonomy (NCBI): domain Bacteria; kingdom Pseudomonadati; phylum Pseudomonadota; class Gammaproteobacteria; order Moraxellales; family Moraxellaceae; genus Acinetobacter; species Acinetobacter sp. T_3_1. Next base: position 5,904 of record NZ_JACHVD010000001.1, read on the forward strand.
AAAATCTATCCATTAAGCTGGAAGAGAAGGATAGCACGACCTCTGTGATTCCTGTAGTTTCTACAATTTCAGTAAGTATTGATGCCACTGTTTCAATCAATGATAAAATCACGGCTGATTTGGAACATCAGGTAATTACGCTGAATATTCAGCAGGATGGCACTTATTTTATTTCCCAAGAACAGGGTGCAGATGTCCTAGGCTGGAGTTTAACAGGTCCATCTTTATATTATGATAATAATGACAGGGTGAATAGCCTGTATTTAAGACAGGGGGTTTATCATTTAATCATCAATAATGCTGAGCGGCTAGAAACAGCATATCAGTTTAATATTATCCCTGTTTCGCAGATACAAAATCAGGTTATCAAGAATAATGAAGTTTTGCTTGATTCTCTGGCTACAAATGAAACAGTGTTCTATAAACTGGCAATGGATGCTGAAGATGAATTGATATTTAAAGGGTTGAGTCATTTTTCCGGCATTCAGCTTGATTTGTGGACTGAAGATGGTTACCACATTAATTCCTATTATGATCTTGCACAGGTATTTCAAATTTACCCATATTCGGATCAGTCAAGCTCACTTTATTTGACCATTTCGAATATCTCAGCAGATCTTATTGAGAATATTAATTTTATTATAAAAGACAAAATTACGCAGCTTGATCTGAATACTGAAAACCATATTTCAGATGCGGATCTTTATAATGGAATGTATTTCAATTTTAATGTTGAGCAGACGGGCTGGTATGCACTAGATGTGAATTCGCCATTGCCTTATTCCTCTAATCTTTATAGTGTTTTAAATGGTGAATGGGAGTATGTAACTCGTTCAGCAGATATGAATGGTGGATTATATTTCCTGGAAGCTGGTCAATATGCTCTTCAATTCGATTTTCAGTATATATCTGTAAATGGCTATGATTTGATCTTTAATCTGGCACAGCAGAGTGAAGCTAAACCATTATCTATAGATAATCCAAACTTAATTGAAAGCGAGTATTTTCAGATCTTTGAACTGAATGCTGATGCTGAATTTAATTACTGGATTGATATTGCTGAACTCAATCATCAGGAAACTGGTAATTTAAGATTTAAATTAATTGATGAAAATGGTCATCAGTTAGATGATCAATATTATTATCAAACATCAAAATTGGCATTGTCAGAATTGGGTGGTAAGTACTGGCTGATCGTTGAAAATTATAATCAATTAGAAACTGAACTGGTTCTTCTAAAACTACCAAAGCAAATTCAGCTTTTAGTAAGCCCAAATGAAAGAACAGCGCAGGAGCTTGACTTCGTAGCTGAATATCAGGATCAGGAAGTTATTTTAACGATTGAAAATTCGGGAGCATATTTTCTTGAGTTTTCGAATTCTACAGCTTTGCAATGGCAATTAATAGGTCCTGGTCTGCAAAGTGAGTGGTTTAGTTCTGAGCCAATGCAGGCACGTGGTGTGGAATATGGCGGTGATACCGGTCTGTCATCGGTTTATTTCACGGCAGGTACATATAAGTTGCTGCTACGTTCGCAGTGGCAGGCAGGGTATGTAGCTTTCAATGTAATACCTGCATCTCAGGCAGTGAATCTGCTTACAGATACTGATACGACAATAGATCAGCTGGCGGCAGGAGAGTCGAAACTCTATCGCGTGTATCAGGACTACTTTGCTGTATATACAGAAAATTATAACCAGTTTATTTTTAATCTTATTTCAGAACATTATGATCTTCAATTTGATTTCTGGACTCAGGATGGTGAGCGAATTTATCCTGATTATAATGATGAAAATCAGATTCTCGAATTAATCAAAACACAGCCATATTTTTATATTTCAGTTAAAAATGCCGGTTTTGACATTCAGGAAAATATTCAGTTTAAGGTTGTTAAGGAAAATAAGGTCACTCAATCCGTTGTTAGTGAAGCTATAAGTCTTGATCAGACGGTGGCTATAGCTGAAAGTGAGCTAAATGATCAGCTTGCATTTGAGTTCAGCACATTAGCAGATGGTTTTATCCGTTTTGATTTTACCGAGTCAGCCTATCAATATTTGAAAATAACAGGCTCGGATGGCTTTATTTTCGAAGGCACGCCACGGACTTTAAATACGGCAACTGGTCAGGCACTTGAAGCATTCTGGTTGAAGTCCGGGCAATATAAAATTGAATTGTCTAATAAATTAGCTGGGAAAAATCTTCAATTTGTTATTCAAAATCAATCAGAAATTGCAAATATTGAGCACAGTGAAACAGCTGTTGCAACATTAAATGCGAATGGCGGTTATCAATTTTTTAATTTGCAGATAGATAGCAATGCCGAGTATTGGTTGCGCCATTATTCCTCAGCGCAGAATTTGTCGGCATTACGATATACTTTATATAGTCAGGATGGGAAAAAACTCTCCAGTGACAGTATTTGGTCTGTGTATCAGTCCCTGCCGGCTCAAGGCGTGAGCAACCAGTACATTCTATTAGTTGAAAATTCAAGTAATACTCAGGTTGATTACAAACTCGATTTTATTGCTCAAGAAATTTTACAGCCGAAAGTGATTGAGCTTAATCAAATTGTGAATGATCAGTTTATCGGGCTTAATCAGCTGCAAACGTATACGTTTACATTAGCTCAATTGACTGCTTTGAAGCTTGAACAGCTGTCCTTAACCAGTGCAAGTAATTCTTATCAAATTAAAAACAGTAAAGGTCAAATTGTAAATCCAAATTATGGTCTTTATATGTTGGCAGCTGATACCTATACACTGACTGTCAGCAATACTAATAATCCAAATGATACTGCGAATTTATTTAGCTTTAAAACAACGGTAGTCAATCAATTAGTTGATTTGATTCTTAATACTCAGACCTCTGTAACATTGAATAATGGGATACCGGATAAAATCTTTAAAGTTTATCTGGATAAAAATAAAATTTATGATTTTTATAAGGATTCCTATACTTATAATGGTCTGGTGATTTATGATGAAAATGGGGCTGTGGTAAAATTCAATACCCCTTATTATTATAGTTACGGTTCTGGGTTAACTATTAATCAGACTGGTTATTATTATATTCGACCTTTCAATTATAATAATTATAACCTCACAGGTAATTACTCTTTTAGCTTACTTGAAAAACAAAAAAATATTGAGATATCTACCGGTGCTATAGTTTCTGGTAGTTTGTTGGGTTATGGTAGTGAACAGCATTACAGTATTAATATTGCTCAAGAATCTGTATTTAAGATGATTGGATATAATGAGGATGCTTATTTAATCATTAAAAACAAAGATACTGGGAATAATATCTATAATGGATATGTTAATAATGGTGATTATTTAGAATTGGAATTAGGTAATTATGAGATTACCGTTTCTTCTTATAGCGATTATACTAGAAATTATGCTTTCTCTTTAGTCGATTTGCTGGACACCACTGCTGGTGAAATTCAAATAGACCACTTGTTGACAATGAATGTTGACAATAGTCAAACAGCAAATGTGCAAACATTGACTGGGCAAGCAGGTGAAACCTGGCTGATTGATTTGCGAAATACAGGTGTGAATTATCAGGATATTCGCTGGGAATTATATGATCCTTCAGGCACTAAAGTGGTGTCGTCTAATCAATATGGAAATAGTGATAGCGCACAAAAATATACACTTAAACAATCTGGCAAGTATGTTCTAGTTGTTTGGGGGTATTCATCTACAACGGCAAGAACAACGTCCATTTCGGTGACCAAACCTGTTGAGCAGGTGCAAACTATTAAGATTGGTGATCAGATCTCGGGTCAGATTACCAAAGGTGGCGATGTCCATACTTATGCACTCCGCTTGGATGAACCGACAGCATTTATTTTAGATGTTGGATTAGGGAGTAATGCAAATTTTAGTATTCTTCGTGAAGATGGCACGCTCGTTGGTTCAAATGCTTATTCGGTACAATACTTAGCAGCAGGCAATTACCGTTTTGTATTCAAGGGATATAATGCCTCCACCCCTAATTATTCATTTAAGTTGATTGATTATATTGCTAAATCGTTGGCAGTGAGCAGTATTGACAATATTAGCTCAGAATTGAAAATTGGTGAGAATCTGGCATTCATTGAATTGAATACGCAGCCAGGTCAAAAGTACAGTCTTGATTTTACGACCAGTACCAACCTTTGGTATCAGGTTGTAGATACGAATGGGCAGGTTTTAATTTCAGGCAATGATTATAGTAGCAGCACTACATTTGTAGCCCCTAACAATCGAGCTTACCTAGTCGTTGGAAGATCAGGCATAAGTACAGTGAATGCCTTCAACGTACAAGTTGTACCTGTTTTAAATATTCTGGCCCCATTACAGTCCGGACAAAACGTCAATCTTTCTATGTCCAAACGGTCTGATCAGGCTGAATACAGCTTTAGCATGGGGAATGAAGGTTGGCTGATTCTGGAGAATGTCGCTTCGAGCAATACCAGCCTTGCAGTGTCCTTGTGGAATCAAAATAACAATCAGCTTTTCAGTTATAACAACTTGCCGTCTACGAATGGACTTGCACGAGTTTATCTTGCTGCTGGACATTATTCATTAAGAGTCAATTCAAATAGTGATCAGGCAGCTACATTACAGTTTGATGCCCGTATTGATCTAACAGGTGTGTATAGTCATGCAGGTCAGACCTTAAATACTGCTCAGGAAGTGTTCCTGCAAAATGGTCAGACTGAAATGGACATTATTCAGCCTGTCATCAATCAGCCTTATCTGTACAGATTTGTGCTGAATCAGGGTGATACGTTTAATGCAATGCTTTCTGATGCTCAAGCAGGACAAATCCGTCTATTGGATGCATCTGGAAATGAATTGGTTGCAGGAGCAGCGGGTGCTGTACAGCATATTGCTGCTTTAACCGGTATTTATTATCTGGAACTCAAAAATAATAATGCTGGCACACAAAGTATTACGCTGAACCGGACCAAGGTGAATCTGTCAGCAAGCAACGATGCCGGGGATACCTTTGCTACAGCTAAAGAGCTAAATTTTAAAACGGATACACAGTTTAAAATTACGACTACTATTGGTGATGGGTTAAATACCAATAAAGATGTCGACTTATATCAGATTATGCTGGTTGCAGGTGAGCGTTTAAATATCACCTCATATACAAATAGTAACTTCCTTACACGAATTTTTGATTCGGCAGGTAACGTTGTTTATTCTACGCAATATGCAGGTAGCAGTTATTATTATACCGCTACCACAACAGGTATTTATTATATTGGATTAAGCGGCTATCAGAATAATAGTTATAACCCGTTAACAGGAATAAATACTAAGGATGCATATACTGGAACAAATACTGTTGGGTTTAGCCGTCAGTCTGGCTTTATTCGTCCAATTACTCAGTTTACTGAGCAGATTGCCATTCCTGACAGTATTACTTCTACAGAAAACTGGTCTGGCAGTATCAATGCAAATTCATCGCAGGAATTTTATTTTGAAGTAAACACTGATGGTCTATATTATTTGGACCGCATCCAGTCAACTTATAACTCTTCATATAATTATCAAGTTTCTGTACTCGACTCGCAAACAAGAGTGGTGGGCACAGGCTTTAATGCTGCTTATTATTTAAAAGCGGGTGTGTATAAATATATCGTCAGCAATACATCGTATGCAGAAAATATCCAGTTCAAATGGAGCAATCTGTCAGCTCAGGCAACAGAGATTCAGCAAGGTCAATCTGTAACCCTCAATTATTCAAAAAATGCAACAGCCAACCGTGTATTTAAATTTTATGCAGAAGCTGGTCAAACCATACAGTTCAATAGTCTTGGACAAGTGTCTGGAACTACGCCACTCTATAGAATTGTCAATGAATATGGTCAAACTGTTGCTGGAAACAATCTGAGTTCCTCACAGGATGGTTCTTTGATTAGCCTGAAACATGGTGGGCATTATTATATTGTTTTCGATGATATATCGAATGGGTACAATTCGGAATATTATCAATATTCAGGTTCTGTTTCGTTCCAGCTGGATAGTATCAATTTAACGAATATTCCTCAGCTGCGTTTAAATGACAAAACATCAGGTCTTTTAAATGCTGCAAATCAGGAAATGACATACCATCTGCAAATAAATGAAAAATCAACAATACTCTTTGATTTATTAGCTGCAACTGACTCAAATATTTTATTTACCGTTATTGATCATAATGGCAGCGTGGTTTTTTCTGATTATTCTAATTACCTCATTAATAGCAGCATTTTATCACTTAACGCAGGTATTTATACCGTCAAGGTTAAAACAACGTCATTTATCCAGCAGGCTTATGGTTTTAAACTTTTAGATTTAAAACAGGTTCAACAGTTGAGCAGTGGCCAGATTGTTGAAGACCGTCTTAAACCTGAAGGCGAGCTATTGGCATATCAGATTGAGGCAAATGCCGGGGATCGTATATTTATCGATTTTGATGAGTTAATTACACAAAGCTATGGCTATTACAATGGACAGTGGAAACAGAACTATACGACCAAGCTTATAGTGATTGACCCATATGGTCGTCAGCAAGTCATTTCCAGAAATGATATCAATAACCTGGGTTCAGAGTTTGTTGCGACGGTGTCTGGTCAGTACCGTATCTTGTTTGATGAGTTAAATCGTAGCGATATTGAATTGCCATTCCGTATGGCAGTGTATGTACATGCACCATCCAATCCTATAGTCATTGATACTGAAAATAAGCCTCGGGTTAATTTGGCTGCACAAAATCTGAGTGTGCAGAGTGCCGACGGCAATGCCATTCAGTCAGGAAGTCAGCTTGAGATTCAGTGGACGCTCACCAATACGGGTGACATCAGCACATTTGGTGATTTTACCGACCGTATTTTGGTTAAACATAAAGATACAGGCGAAATTGTTGCTGAAAGTCTGGTGTCTTATTCTGAACAGCAGCAAGGCAGTATCCTGGCTCAGCAATTGGTGATTCGTAGCGCTTTGATTAAGCTTCCGGAAGGAAATTTAGGGGCGGGCGATTTTGAAATTATTGTCGAGGCAGATTTTTATAATCATCAAAAAGAAACCGTCGAAACCAGAAAAAATAACCAGACGTCTTCAGCGTTCAGCAGTGGATTAAGAAACTATCCTAATTTAACGGTAGAACAGTTAGCGTTATCTCCAGCACTTAACTGGCAGGCAGGCGAGACTGTTACGCTCAACTGGAATGTTAAAAATTTAGGTCAGGTGGCAGCTCAGGGCAACTGGGTGGAACGTGTTGAGATTATCAATCTTACTACGGGAGCGGTCGTTGTCAGCGAAGAAGTCTTCATGACTGAACAAAGTCTGGGTGCGAATAGCCATCTCCAGCGTAGCTTTGACTTTATCTGGCCATCCGATGTACATGCAATTGGGCAATTTGCAATCAAGGTTAAGGTAGATGCATTAAATACTATTGCAGAATACAGTTCACAAGGTTCATTGGAAAATGACAATGAAGCCCGCATTACAGTAAGCGCCGGGCCAGATCTGATTGTTCAGAATTTACAGCTGATGCAGTCACAAATTCAGGCAGGCGATCTGGTCACGGTCCACTGGCAAGATGTAAACCAAGGCAGTGTGGCAACACCTCAAAACTATCAAGACCGAATTGTTATCCGTGCCAAAAATGCAGATGGCAGTGCGGGTCAGATTGTATTGAATTTTGCTGTGGCATTTAACGGGGATGCTGCATTGCCACTACTGGCAGGTGAAACGCGTGACCGCAGTTTCAGTTTTACCATGCCTGAAGGTGTTGTCGGTATTGGTCAGTTCATTATAGAAGTGGTTGCTGACAGTAACATTACCGGTCAGGGCGTGATTTATGAAGTCAATGCTTCAGGTAATGCCGAAACCAATAACAGCCAGACTACAGCCTTTAGCTCGACAGCCAGAACGTATGCCGATTTGGCCGTTTCCAACATTATTGTACCGACAGAGATCGGTTCGGGTGATGCTGCCCAGATTCAATGGACGGTCAGTAACCTTGGTGACAAGGTCGCTGAAGGACAATGGGTAGACCGAATTGTCTTGAGCCGTGATTCGGTTATTGGCAATGCTGACGATATTATTTTGGCCAGTTTTAATCGGGTGAAAGAGTTAAACTCGGGTGAAAACTATCAACAAAATGTCTCCGTTAAAATTCCGACGCGTATTGAAGGACAGTATTATCTTGCTGTCACTAGCGATGTGAATCAAAGTGTCAAGGAGCCTGACACTAGAGCGAACAATCAGGCTATTTCAGCCAAGTTTAATATTGTCAAAACCTTTACAGATCTGGTTCCGGAAATTATTTCATCTCCAGCCACGCTTGGAATGAATGAATCAGGCCGAATTGTATGGAAAGTCAGCAATAACGGAAACTTGAGTACCGACATTAACCGTTGGGTAGACACAGTTTATATCTCGACTAAATCTGTATTTGATTCCACAGCAACAACCTTAGGTTCAGTGACACGTGCGGGAGCTTTGGCGACTGGTGAATCATATGAAGCTTATCTGGATTTCTCTCTGAATAAAGCGCTGGGACAATACTATATTTTCGTCAAAACTGACAGTTATGGTGCTGCCTATGAGCCGGAACACACCGCTAACAATACTGTGGTCTCCGCGCCGTTATCTCTTGAAGGTGAAAAACTTCCAGACATTCAGGTGTCGGATATTCAGGTACAGTCACAATGGCAATCCGGCCAGCAGATCAAGTTGTCTTATACGCTGCATAATACCGGAACGGCCGATTTCACCGGTTTAGTCTATGACAGCGTGCGTCTGGTGAATGTCAATAATCCTGGCGAAACTCGTACTCTTTCAATCTCGCCATCATCATTTAACAGAAATATTGTGAAGGATGGAAAAGTCGTTCAGGAAGTCACATTTACTGTGCCGAATATTGCTTTGGGACAGTGGAAGCTGGAAGTCATTTCAGATGAGCGCAATTATGTGCGTGAGCTGAATCTTGTGAGCCATACGGCAAATACCTTGATTGAAATGATCAGTCCAGATTTGGTGACTGGCAATATTCAAACTTCCGGTATTTTGCAGGGCGGCCAGGAAATTGAAATCTCCTGGACAACCTATAACCAAGGTACAGCTCAAGCTGGCAATGTAAAAGATGTGGTTTATCTGTCGCTGGATGATGTCGCGGATAGCAGAGATATCAAAATTGGTGAAGTCATTCATACGGAAATTGCAGGTCAGTCATCTGTTTCTTCTGTGCTGAATTATAAATTCCCGCTGGATTTGTCAGGCAAATGGCGCTTGATTATTGTGACGGATGCCAGCAATAGCAATGCAGAAAAAGATGCAGAAACGAACAATATTGCGCTTCAGTCCTTGGATATAGCCAAAGCCCTATATGCTGATTTGGTGGTGAAGGATATCCGTGTTCCTGAGCAGACCATTGCTGATCCGGCACTGATTAAAGTGGAATGGACGGTTTCCAATATGGGAACAGGTGCAGGCATAAATACAACCTGGACAGATACGGTTGTCTATTCTACCGACAATATTTTAGGCAATGCAGATGACATTATTCTGGGTAAAGTGGAGCGTGATGGTGCATTGCAGAAAGATGAAGCCTATATCTCATCTGTAGAATACCGTTTTGGTCCGAATTTCACGCGAAATGGTTTTGTCTTTGTACAAACGGACAGCCTGAAACAGGTCTGGGAAAATGGACTGGAAGAGAACAACACACTCAAGACGGATCATGCAGTCAATGTCATGCCAAAGGCTTATGCTGATTTGCAGATTGTCAATGTTGAGGTGGAAAATTTAGGCCAGTTGTACAGTGGTACTTCAACGCAGATTTCCTGGACGGTTGCTAATCATGGTATTGGCATTACAGATAAAGACACCTGGGTAGACAATATCTGGCTCAGCAGTAATGCAGATGGTAGCGGTCAAGTTTGGCAACTTGGTTCTGTGAAACATTTGGGGTATTTGGCATCAGGGGGTGTTTATGAGCACAGCCTGAATATTCGATTGCCAGATGGCTTAAATGGTACTTATTACCTGAATGTGGCTACCGATTATGGTAATAATGTTTTTGAGTTTATTTACGATAAAAACAACACCCATAACGGTGTATCAACCAGTATCCAGCTTGCAGATTATCCAGATTTGGCAGTAGAGAATATTGTTCTTCCGGAATCTGCATTTGAAGGTCAGGAAATTGAATTTAGCTGGACTGTGCGTAACATTGGCCTGAAGGATGCTACGGGGATCTGGAATGATTCAGTACGACTGGTTTCCCTAGATAACAGCAAAAATGCCATTGCACTGGGTAACTACAGTTATACCCAGGGTGTGGAAATGGGCAAAACATATACCCGCACGGAAAAAATTCGTTTACCAGCCCGTCTAGAAGGGGCTTGGCGTCTGGAAGTCACCACCAATACAGCGAACCAGGTTTATGAACTGGCTGGCAACAGACAGAACAATATACTGGTTTCTGATGGTGTACTGCGTGTTGACTTGAATGCACGTCCAGACTTGCGTGTGACAGATATTGAAATACCGGATTCAGTGGTTGCTGGTGGAAAAATCAGTGCGAAATTTACCGTATCTAACATGGGACCAATGGTGACATCCTCCCAATGGAAAGATTCAGTATATTTATCCCTGGACGGAAAACTCAGTTCGGATGACATCCTGATTGGTCGTTATAACAGTGGTTCAGCTTTGGCAACGACGCAAAGCTATACCACCATGACGGAAGATTTCACCATTCCGCTGCGTTACCGTGGTGATGTGTACATTATTGTGGTGGCGGATCAAACATCTTCTGTAGATGAATATCCAAATGAAACCAACAATACCCGTGTACAGAAAATTTTTGTTGAACCGGTTCCATTTGCAGACCTGGTTGCTAGTGATGTGGTTGCACCAGATCAGGTGACTCATGGCAGTAAAATTACGGTTGACTACAAAGTAACCAACAAGGGCTCGGCCAAAACTCAGGGCGATGACAGCAGTATCAATAGTTGGGTAGACAGTATCTGGCTAACTGTAGATAAACGTCAGCCAAATCCATCCAAAGGCGATATTAAGCTTGGTGAAATTCGCCATACTGGACATCTTGAAATAGGGGAAGACTATTTAGGGAATCTGACGGTCACCATTCCAGAAGGTACCTATTCAGGGCAGTACTATATTACCGTCTGGAGTGATACTTATGATGTGATTCTGGAAGATACACTTGCCAGCAACATTAACCTGGATGATCCAACTCAATTTAATAATAACAATTTCAAGGCAAGAGCAATCAGTGTTCTGGGCTATACACCACCAGACTTTACTGTAACTGAAGTGAAAGCGCCTGCACTGACGCAGACCGGCAATGCTTATCAGTTCAGCTATACCGTGAAAAACCGCGCAGACGAATTTGAAGGTAGCTGGACCGATGAAGTCTGGTTAGCTGACAATGCCGACTTAAGCAAAGCCAAGATTAAATGGAAACTGGGGGAATTCACCCAGAACAGAAAACTGGGCTATAACGAAACGTATACGGTGGAACAAAGTATTGCTGAGCTGGCGCCGTCTGTTTCGGGCTTATATCTAGTTGTAGAAACCAATACAGGTAAATTGCTCAACCAGAAAAATCAGGTTCGTACAGAAAAGGCCAAGGATAACAATAGCCTATCTATTGCTTCGCAAGTTGTTAACGCACCAGCTGATCTGGCAGTGAAAGAAGTACTAGTAGATTCACAGGTTTATTCAGGTGAAAAAGTTAATATTTCTTGGACTGTAGAAAACAGCGGGGCAGATGTATGGGCTGGAACCCAGTCCTGGACTGATTATGTACTGATTAGTGCATATCCAAACTATATGTCTGAATACTCTACAGTGATTGGTTCAGTTACCCATTCGAATGTTCAGGGGCTGAAGTCTGGACAGACCTATACCTCTACAGGACAGTTCAATGTCCCTGCCGGCTATGATGGCAAATATTATATTTATGTGATCAGTGATGCGAGAATTGATTATTATGGAAGAATCTATTATCCATCTGAAGCTGAATCATGGCCAAGTTCGAATGATGGTGCACTTCAACATTATCTCTCCACCGTATTTGAAAAAGGCGTTGTTTCCAACAATATAAAACAGACTTCACTGGATATTATTTATCGTGAGCCTGATCTGGTCATTCAGGATATTCAGGTTTCAAATCCGGCCCCAGATGCGGGAGATACAATTACCGTTACCTGGACAGTCACCAATAATGGTACCCGGGATACCCGCGTTTCATCCTGGTATGACGGTATCTACCTGTCGCTGGACGATAACATTGATATGGCGGACTATCCGGTCGTGGATCGAGGTAGCGAGTTTGAGGTTTTCTCCAGAGTCAAACAAACCAAGATTTACAATGCTGAAGGCAAGGCTGATGTGCTGAAGGTTGGGCAAAGTTATACCCAGTCGGCCATATTCACCCTTCCATCGGCAATTGGTGGAAAATTCAACATTATTGTCAAAGCTGACACCAACTACACCAAAGACTGGGAAGAGCCAGTTCCTTCTTCAATTCGTAAGTCGCTGGATACCATTGATAGGGTACGCCAATACGATCAGGGTGCTGTTTTAGAATTCAAAGATGAAGGCAATAATGAAAAAACGATAGAGCTGAATGTTAATTATGTCAGCCCACCTGATTTACAGGTGGTCTCGGTAAACAGCCCACTCAGTGTGATTTCAGGACAGAAAGTTGACATTTCCTATGTGGTAAAAAACATGGGAGGAAAAACACCGTCCGATCAAAAAGCCTGGACTGACCTGATTTATATTTCGACAGACCGTGTACTCGATTTAAACAAAGACAGACTTCTGGGCTATGTCAATCACACAACCGGTCTGGCTGCGGAAGCTGAATATACAGCTTCAATTCAGGCGCAGATCCCGACAGAAATGAAGGGAACCTACTACGTCTTTGTGATTACGGATCCGGCTTATTATCGTGATGGTGCAACAGGAAAAGTATTTGAGTTCGATAACGATTTAAATAATGCTACTGCAGCATTGCAGCCCTTATTAATTATTCAGCCAGACCCTGTCGATTTGCAAGTCACAGACATCGTGATGCCGGGTCAGGTGAAAACAGGCGAAAAACTTAGCGTTCAGTATACCGTGCAGAACAAGTCCGAGTATCAGGCACATGGCCAGTGGTCAGATGCAGTTTACTTATCGAGGGACAATGTTTGGGATAATCAGGATATTCTACTCGGGCGTTATATCCATAATGGCGGTTTAACAGCTCAGGGGAGTTATACCGGTTCTGTAGAGGCAATGCTTCCTGCTATTCAGGATGGACAATGGTACATCGTTATACGTCCTGATATTTATAATGAAGTTTATGAAGGCAATATCATTTATACCGAAACCGGTTTGAATGTTGCGCCAAATGAAGCAAATAACGAAACGGCTTCTGCAACCAGCATTGCAGTGACAGTGCCAAAATTATTGCTGAATACCAGCACGGACCTGACTTTAAGCAGTGGCAACAGCTATTTATACAAGGTAGATGTCAACGAAGGCGAAACTTTGCGTGTCCGCCTGGATTCAAGTGCTCTTCAAGGGTCCAACGAACTGTATATCCGTTATGAAGCGGTACCGGGAAGCGGTCAGTATGATTATGCTTATACACTGGCAAACTCTCCTGATCAGGAAATCGTGGTGCCGACTACACAAGCGGGTAGCTATTATATTCTGGTTAAATCAAGCAACTCTGCGAAAAATACGGCTGCAAGCATTATTGCCGAAACTTTACCGTTATCCATTACCAAAGTAACTCCAGATCAGGGCGGAACAGGTACGGACGATTATCGCTGGGTGACGGTAGATATTTATGGTGCGCAGTTTGCGTCCGGGGCACTGGTGAAATTAAGCCGTCCGGGTGTCTTTGAAATTGAGCCGGAACGCTGGCAGGTGATTGATGCTACCCATATCCGTGCGGTATTTGACCTGCGTGAAGTGCCACACGGCCTGTATGACATTGTAGTGGTCAATCCGAATGGCGACCGTGTGACTGAAGCGTATCGCTATCTGGTTGAGCGTGCCATTGAGCCCGATGTCACTATTGGTCTGGGTGGACTGAACAGTGTTGAGCCAGGAAACAGCTCTTTATACAGTATCTCATTGCAAAGCTTGACCAATGTGGATACGCCATATGTGCGTATTGATATTGGTGCAGTAGAAATGGGCTATAACGAGTATTTGCTTGAAGGCCTGAATTTACCATTCCTGATTTTTGGCTCAAATATGGGGGGGCAGCCTACAGGCATTATCTATGGCGATCAGGCCAATACCCAGCAATATGGCGTAACGCCAACCGATCAGAGCCAGCTGCAAAATATTCCATGGGCTAGTCTGGACAGCACACTGAATACTGCCGGTATTAACCTTGCTCCAGGGTATGCATTTGACTTTAACGCTGCTGGTTTTACAGGTTTTACCTTTAGCCTGAAGACTTACCCGGGTCTGAAAGAATGGATTGAAATGGATTTTGAAGGGCTGCGAGAACAGCTTTACATGATTCATCCTGAGTGGAAAACGCAAGGTCTGCTGGATAATGGTGTTTATGATCTCAATAAAATTCAGCCTGGACTGGCAACACGTTTCCTTGATCCGGAAGAGCGACTGACTGATCAGGAAGCCATGGCACTGGCATTCCGTTTCAATATTACCGCGGCGGCTACACCAATCAGCCGGGCTGAATTCATTCAGGACCAGGTTCAGCATGCACTGAAAATGCGTGATGCTATTGTGGCAGATGCATCCGCCAGCATGAACTTGAAAGCACTGGCGGCTGATGAGACTCAATGGATTCAAGGTTGGCTTGCGGCACTGGAGGAAGCAGGGTTATTGCGTCCAGAAAATGAAGCACCGGCCATTCGTGAGAACATTAATGTACTCAGTCTGACGGCGAATCTGGCAACTGGCCTGTTATTGTCTAAAGCGGGTGAAAGTTATAAATCACAGGCGAGCATTAAGGCATTCTTTGAACAGATTCAGCAATGGTATGGCGATACTTCCAAATGGGCGGGCGATCCGGAAGCTTTAAAAGCCAAGGTGGCTTATTACGAAATACGTACTAATGATAAAGGAGACTCGGTAGAAATACCGGTCTCTGAAAATATCACTGTTGAAGACTTATTGCTGAACAATCAGGGCAACCCTCACTTTATTAACTTCAATGTATTTGTAGGGGATCAGTCATATCTTGAATACCTGCGTAAACTGGGCTTGTTGGATGAAGATTTCAATCCGGTAGGCGCTCAGGCACTGGCGTTAAAACAGTACTTGCAGCAAATGGCGACAGTGAATGACGAGGTGATTCGTGTACAGGGGCCTTCGGTTATGCCACATACGGATGGCAAATCTTATGTGCCGGCAGAAACCGCATTGCCATATAAAATCAGTTTCCAGAATAGCAGTGAAACTTCTTTAAATCAGATTCGTCTGGTTTCTCAGATTGATGAACAGCTTGATCCTTATAGCGTACGCCTGACCGATATTAAAATTGGCGACATTAATATTCATGTTCCAGAGAACCGCAGCAGCTTTACCAGCGATTTTGATTTTACTGGCAATCTTGGTTTTATTCTTCGGGTCAGTGCCGGTGTAGATGCTGAAAACAAAGTATTGAACTGGTTAATTCAGGCCATTGATCCTGCGACAGGCGAAGTGTCAAAACTGGATTTGCATTCTTTATTAAAAATTGATGGAAATAATAAAGGTTTCGTCGGCTATACCGTTCAGTCGCTAGAAACATCGGCATCGGGTGAGGAAATTGTTAACCAGGCGCGTGTTTATCTGAATGATACGCCACCGGTAGATAGTCAGGTTTACACTTATGTCCTGGATAATCATCGTCCGGCCACTGTGCTTAACGTAACTTCACAGGAAAGTCCGGTTGCAGGTCAGGTGCATTATAAAGTGAACTGGACTGCCCAGGACGATTTGAGTGGTATCCGCTATGTCACTTTGTATGTGTCAGAAAATGGCGGTGATTTTAAAATCTGGAAAAAACAGCTTACACAGGCCGAAGGTGAAGCTTTATTTGTTGGTCAGGCAGGAACATATTATGAATTCCTTGCCGTTGCGACAGATATTGCGGGTAATCAGGAAACCGCCAAGGTGAGTAACGCCGTTATTCCAGACGATGGCTCCCGTCAGCAGGTTCTGGCTGAAATTGGCAGTAATGAGTCAGTGCAACAGACTGCACAGATGCCTCAGGCTGCTCAGGATCGTGAGTATTTAGATAATGCACTGTTCACAGAAGCGCAGAAGGGCTTTGCCGGACAAGTCGATAACAATCAAAGTACAGACCTGAATTCAGTACTGTCGCCATTTACCCTGAATGCTTTTGCAAGTGGTTTTAACACCAGTCAAGGTGAAGTGGGTGCACTGGCAATGATCGAATTGCCAGATCACAGTATTTTAGTGAGTGCAGGACAATACCGTAATCAGCTCTTCATTTATAGTGAAGAGGGTGGCACAACGCAGAAACCATTATTCACCTTTGACCAGCCAATTATGGATATGGCACTTGATTCCAAAGGTCAGTTGTGGGTACTGACAGGTGCCGATTTGTGGTTGCTCGATTATTCTACAGGCCAGATCATTGAAAGATTCAAGGGACCTGCGAATGAGCCGTTAACGCATGCTCTCGCCGTTGAGCCTGAAACAGACCGTATTTATGTATCATCAGGCAATGGCATTGAAATTTTTGATATGAATGCCCCTGAAAGTCAGCGTTGGACGCATTTCTCCAATTCGCTGGTGTCCGATCTGGCCTTTGCACTGGATGGTCGTTTATGGGCGGTACGCTGGACCAGTGCCAATATTCTTTCCAATCTAGGCAAGACCGATATCATCAGCATGCCGTTGTCAGGCAAGACCAAAGGCCGCGCTGAAGTTGAATATACTTTAAATGGCTTAATCGACAGTCTTGTATTTGGTCAAAAAGGAACGGCATTTGAAGGCTTACTGTTTGCTTCTGCGAATAACAGTCAGCAGCTGACCAACAACAGCAAGTCACTGGTCAAAATTGAAAATTCATCAGTATGGATGATCAGCCTTGCCAAGCATCAGGCGGTTCAGTTAGCCAAAGGTGGTTCACGTGGCGAATCAATCTTGATTACCCATGACCAGCGCATTCTGGTTGCGCAGACCCACAGCATTGATGAAATTGCATTGTTGAAAGCCCCAACGGTTATTTCCAGTTCAATTCAGGATGGTGCATATTTACCATTGCCATTAAGTTATGCAACGCTTGGTTTTGATCAGGCGATGTGGCTGGGCAATAATGGCAATGACAGCAATGACAGCAATGACAGCAATGACAGCAATGACAGCAATGATGTTGCAAGCGTGTTGAATCCTGAAAATTACCGTTTTGTAGGATTGGGTAAAAATGTTAATCAACCCCTGATGCCTGAAGCGGTAAAATGGGATAAAGCGACCAATAGCGTAATTCTGACCTTGCCAAATATGGCAGCAGGTCAGTGGCGGATTGAGGTTTCATCTAATCTGCAAAGTGCGAAGCAAACCCGACTCGAAGGTGTCTATACTGCGGCATTTACCACAGTGACTGACTACAGTGCCTTTGTCAGCATTGAATTTGATAAAACCCGTGCTGACCGTCTGAATGGTACGGTCAGCTATGATGTAAAACTGACCAATATCGGACAGGACAATATTCAGGGACCGTTATTACTGCTGCTTGATCCGGGGCATTACTTCAATGGTGGCATTGTTGCAGGTCAGCAGGGACAGGGCATTCAGGATGAGTTGTGGCTGCTTGATATCGGAAGTTATTTACAGGCACATGGCGGTACATTAAAAGCAGGTGAAAGTCTGTCTGGTATTACGGTATCTGTGGTGAAAGCGGAAGATTTAACGCTTTCTTCAGATGCTGCACGCCTGCTTAAATTTGATCTTTCGCATCAGGTCTATGCACTACCGTATGACAATCAGCCACCTGTGATTAGTTACGATGAAAACAAGTTAGTCGCTAAAGTCAATGAGACCTGGACTTTGGATTTAGATGCTGTCGATGTTGATGGCAATCAGTTCCAGTGGAGTGTGGTTGAAGCGCCACAAGGTGTCAGCATCAGCTATCAAGCCGAAGGTCAAATTAATGATCAGGGCTATGTCTCGCATGCACAATTGAGCTGGACACCAAATACCAGCGATCGTACAGACAGTGAAATACTGATTAAAGTCGTAGATAGCCGTGGTGGAGTGGCCTTTAAGCGTCTGAAGCTTGAAGTCGAGGGTGCCAACCATGTTCCGGTCATTTCGATCATTCGTGATATTACTCTGACCGAAGGGCAAAGCCTGGCGCAGCAACTGTTGGTGGCGGATCATGATGGTGACCGTATTGCTATGTTGGTACGCAATCTACCAGCAGGTGCAGAGTTTGATGCAGCTACCGGTATGCTCAGCTGGACACCAGCCTATGACCAAGCCGGTATATATGAAGGAATTGAGCTGGTGGTATCAGATGGCAAGCATGAAAGCCGTTACCAGTTCAAGATTACCGTGAAACATGGCTATGAAAAACCGGTTCTATTACCTGTAGCTGAACAGCAGTTACGAGAAGGCGAGCGTTTCAGCCTGCAACTTGCAGGTCAATTAGCACATGGCCTGGAGCAATATTCAGGCTATGACATCGAGCTGAAATACAGTGCTGAGTGGCTGCCAAGCGGTGCGGTATTAAACAAGGAAACTGGCTGGCTGGAATGGGCACCCGGTTTCGCTCAGGAAGGTCAATATGACATTCCTCTGCGTCTGGTGGCAACCTATACCCCTGTAAATGGTAGTGTCCCGGTCAGAACGGTAGCAACACAAACCTTAAAACTGATCGTCAATAATGCCAATGCCGCACCACAGTTTGAATCTGCTGCAAACTGGACCGTACTGGAAGGTTCCGGGGTTCGCTTAAGTGTCTTTGCATTTGATCCGGACAATCCTGGATTCGAACCGGCATTCAAGTCTCATAGTCAAAGTGAAGCCGTTCAGATGACGGATATTGCACCATCTGTGAGCTATGAAGTGTCAGGCTTACCTGAAGGCGCTGTATTTGATCCTGAGACACTGGAAATTTACTGGAATCCGGGCTATCAGCAAGCCGGGATATATAAAGTTCGTGTGGTGGCTACAGATGATGGAAATGGAACAGGAATGCCGCTTTCCACAGAGCGTATTTTTACCATTCATGTATTGAATGCAAACCGTGCACCAGAAATTGGTGATCTGCAAAGTGTGATTGTGGATAAGGGTGCAGTACTCGAAATACCGGTTTCTGCAACAGATAAAGATGGCAACCCGATTGACCTTCAGATTGAAGGTTTGCCGCCATTTGCAACGTATGTTCAGGTTCAAACTGGTCCTGAAGTGAAAGGGATTATCCGCTTTGCACCAACCGAGGGGCATCGTGGAGATTACACCATCCATTTAACCGCATTCGATAATGGTGATGGCGACATCAACCAGATACAGGTGACCAGTAAAAGCTTTGTGGTGACAGTAAGAAGTTATAGTGAGGCACCAATACTGAATGTTCCAGCAACCAGTGTTGCTGTAGCAGGTCAAACCATTCGTATTCCGGTATTTGTATCGGATCTGGATCAGGATGAACTGAGTTACGTGGTGCAGGGCTTGCCGGCAGGTGCCCAGCTGATTCAAAGTAATCAATATGGCTATGCAGAAATTGTCTGGACACCTACAGCAAATCAGGTCGGTCAGTATAATTTGAGTGTTCAGGTTTCTGATACTGGTTTGCCACCAGAGAATCTGGGCTACAGTGTGCCAGCAGATTATGTACCTGTTCCTGGTGTTGCAGTTAGCGATATCAAAATTGTTGTACGTGCTGTCAATGCTGCGCCAGAACTGCTGGATATTCAGATCAACGCCGGTGGAACTACACATCAAGAAAATGATGTACTGGTGATTGAGGCACAGGAAGGGCAAATGCTCAGCTGGACTATGCAGGTCAGAGATGCAGATCAGGACCAGTTAAGCTGGTACTTCAGTCAGCTGCCTCGTGGTGTAAATATTACGACTCAATCTTTGGGTAATGGTCAAAGCCAATTGTCCTTCAGCTGGTTGCCAAGCATGTTTACGGCTCAGGGCAGTCTTGTTTCAGCCGAACTGGGGCAATATAACTTTACTGTCACAGCAACCGATGGCAGCACCACCCTCAGCCAGAAACTGCGTATCAATGTCGGCAATGTCAACCAGCAGCCAGTCTTTAGTAGTGTACCGCTACAACTGGTCTATGAAGGTGAAACGTTGTCCTTTAACCTGCTGGCTCAGGATGCGGATAATGACGCACTGCGTTATCAGCTGGTGCATGATGAAAATACACCAGCAGGCATCTTGGTGGACGCGACTACAGGTTATGTAGAGTGGACACCGACAGCGGATATGGTCAACAACAGCAATGCCGATCAGCAAGCCTTTGATCTGACATTCATGGTCAGCGATGGACAGATTTCTGTACTGAAAAAAGTTCAGGTGCGTGTGCTGGATGTGAATAAAGCGCCATCCATTCAAAGTACCAACCGCACTTTACTTGTAGGTCAGGATTTTGGGCTGAATATTGTCAAAGCTGCCCAAAATAGCCTAAGTAAAGACGGTAATATCTGGGTATCCGATGCAGACGGAAATATGCAGACCCAGGGCTTAACCGTCAGTTTCGATCAATTACCTGAAGGTGCGGTATATGATGCCTTAACAGGGAAATTAAACTGGACTCCAGGTCCAGGGCAAATAGGAAAATTTGTTGTTTATGCCCGGGTTTCAGATGGCTATGACACCGTTCGTCAAGCCATTACGTTCAATGTGGTTGCAGAACGTAATGCTTATACGCCTGATTTACATATTGAGACGACACCAGCCATTCCAGTTCTTGCTGGTCAAATTGTAACTGCAACCGTACGTGCCGATAGCTTCAGCGCAATTGCATCAACTATTGTTGAAGTCCGTGGCAGTGCCATGGGAACAGAGCAATGGCAAACAGTTGCATTGGATTCAACCGGACGTATCAAGCTTGCTGGTAAGCAGCCTGGGCTAATTGAAATCAGAACTACAGTTACCGATATTGATGGCTTTACTCAGCAGCAAACGGAAACGATTCGAGTACGTGATCCATTGGATACCGTTGCACCGGTGCTGTCATGGCAGGGGCAGTTAAATGGGGCTTCCTTACTCAATGAGCCGGTTGTCATACACGATCTGACAGACATTACAGCCTTGGTTAAAGAACAGCAATTGATGGGTTACAAGCTTGAAATTGCCAGCAATAAGGCTGGGAATTTGCAATGGCATACGTTGCAGGAAATTTCATTGAAAGCTGAGTATAACAACCAAATCGTTGATATTTTGGCTCTTGATCCTGCATTGTTGGCAAATGGAGCATATCAGTTACGTCTAACTGCTTGGGACTTATCAGGTCGACTCGAAGAAATTTATGCCAATGTAGAAATTAACAGCAGTCATAAGCAACTGAATCTGACAACCAGCGTCGATGCTACCTTGGCACTGGGTTCTCAGCATATTGATATTGTTCGATACATGACAGCTGACAATACTCAGGGTGATTTCTCTAACTGGCTGACCAATGTATTCGATACCCAGCTGACTCATAATCAGCGTTTAACGACCAGTATTGGTACTGTTGCTGCCTGGCAGACTGGTGCACAAGTTTGGTTGCAGATTCCTCAGGGGCTTACAGGTCTTGAAGCACAGCAAATGCAGTACCTGAATTTCAGACTGGATTTACAGCGGACTTATGCAAATGGGGAAAACTCTGGAATCAGCCAGTTAACGCCATTGTTCAGTACCGATCAAGGTTGGACATTAACTGCGCATAGTACAGAACAAAGGATGATCGATAATCTGATTCTACAAGGTCAGAGTCTATATAGTGAAAGTACAGGATTGGCTTGGGTACCATCATACTTTGTACTGACTTCACCACAAGGTGTTCGCTATCTGCTTGATCAGTCTGGTCAGGTGATGTCTGTAGAGTTTAACAATGGTGAAAAATGGCTGGTTGGTCAGAATAATATTGTTCTAACAGGCGGTCAGACTCAGCAATTCATTGAGTTCAAACGAGATACTCAAGGCAGAATCAGCCAGATTACGGGCAAGACTGCAACAGGTGATCAAATCAGCCTGTTGTACCGTTACAACTCAAATAATCAGCTGGAACTGGTACGCAACCTGATTACAGGCGAAGTGGTACAGCGTTATGTTTACGCAGAGACAGGAGAATTGTATCTAGAGAAATCAAGCGCTTATCTGGGGGCGACGGTGGATTGGATGAATTCGTCCGAAACTCAGCCTCAGTGGCAGGGTCAGATTGACAATGCTACACAATACTTTGACTTTGCACTTCGTGAGTCAGAGCTTGCTTCAACCATTAAATCAATGGGTGCAACTGGAGCTGTCATTATTGCAGTGGAAACCGTTGGTAATGTTCAAGCTATTGCAATTAATGATGCAACAGTTATTTCACAGCAACGCATTGGAAACAAACTGATTACTCTGGTTAGAGTGACCAGTGCAGGCTTTAAGCAGCTTGCCGTAACTGCAGAAGGAATGGTGAGTATTCGTCTGTCTGTTGCCGGTGATATGAATGCTGATGGTTCTGTCGATGGACTGGACAGTGCATTGTGGCAACAGGCACAAACATCTTCACAACTACGTGACTTGAATGGAGATGGCATTGTTAATAGTACCGATCTGCAAATTCTCTATGCCAACTATGGCTGGAAAACCAATCAGGCACCAGTGAATGTGATTGCAGATGGTGAGCAAGTGCTCAAAACGCATACTGACTTGACTGTAAGCGGTGCCCTGAATCAGATTGCAGTGGATCGTGAAGGAGATTCTGTTTATTGGAATATTATTTCGAGTGCACATGGTACGGCACAATTGTCAGCAAATGGCAAGAATTTGAGCTTCAAACCGGAAGCTGGATTCTCTGGTTATGCCACTGTGACTTTACAGGCCGATGATGGTTATGCCAAAGGCAAACCAATTGAGCTGAGCATCTATGTCAGTGATGCAAAACTGGTACTGATCCATATTGACCGTCTGGCTGCGCTTGCTTTAGGTAATAGTTCAACCTTACAAATTACTGGTGATTTTGAAGATGAAGATGGTGTGGTCTTAACACCTGATTATTTACAGTTCATGAGTGATAGCCCAGATGTCTTGACAGTTGATGCACAGGGTAATGTGACTGCTAAAAAGGCAGGTATTGCTACTGTTCATGTGTCTGCACGCGGTATTGAAGGTGTGAATGCAATTTCTGTCAGTTTATATGGTGATGAACCAGAACTGGATGAAAACGGCTTTGAAGTGGATGTTTATCCTAAAGCTGTGACATTGCCACTAAATGGTGAGCGTCAACTGAAAGTCACAGATGTAGATGGCAATAAAGTCTCTGCGGCATTAGCAGGGACAAAATACTATATCAGTGATAGCAATATTGCCGAGATTAGTGCTGATGGATTGATTCATGCAAAAGCAACCGGTATCGCTCAAGTGACGGTGATAAATAATGGTCATCAATATAGCTTTAGCTTAATTATTCAGCAGCCAGAAATAGGGTCTGCTGTAGTAGATGCGAAGAAAGGGGCTGTGGTACAGGATGAACAAGGCAACGTTCTGATGGTAGCTCCTGGTTCAGTTGCAGAAGGCACTGAGGTTTCGATTAAGTCTAAATCATTAGATGATTTGGGTATGCCATTACCTGCGCCAGATGTTCTAACTTCATTGGCTGCTTTTGAAATTGAGATTGGAGATGATAAAGCGAATTTGCCACTTCAGTTGGCGATTAAAGTCCCAAGTCAAGCAAAAAATCCTGAATCAGGTGAATTTGAAGAATTAAAAGCAGGAACAGAAGTTTTCTTTTGGAAAAAAGGTAAAATTACTGATGTAGATGGTACAGAACACGATACCTGGTGGTTAGTGGATAATGGTGTTATTGGTGAGGATGGTTTAGCGAGAACGTCAAGTCCTCCCTATACAGGTGCTACTTATAGTGGGGCATATGTTCTTTCATATAACACTACAAATGCAGAAACTACCGGTGAAATTGAAGTAAAAGGATTCAATTATGAGAGGATGATTTGGGCAGCACAAGCAAGTATTGCTATGGCTTTAACAGCTACACCTTTCATGGCAGCAGCAGCAGCGGGCATATTTGCTACTACTGCTTCTCCTTTGGTAATGATGAACTATACAATTGCTGGTGCTTTTAAAAAAGAAATTCCGAAAAATGCATTTGATTTAGCTAATTCTAAAATTACTTTCCCGGATATTCCTGCTTCAGCTGCATCAGAACCAGTTATTACTCAGCTTGAATATGATGCTGATACTCGTAAGTTATCAATTACTGCAAAAAATATTATTCCTGAAATGCAAGCATCAAATAATTTTGATATTAAAGTTTGGTTAGTCCCTAGAGGTAGTCAGATCGATAAACCAACAGGAAATGATGTTGAACCGGATAGGGGACTAATTTGGCAGAGTTTTTCTGTTAATGTTTCAAGTTGGTTACAGGATACTGTAACCATTGATTTGCCTGAAGGAGTTGCTTTATCAATGCATCTAGTTTACATAGAGCGCATTGCTAAGAGCAGTGGAGAAGGTGGATCACAGTTAGCCGGACTGCCTGTTGATAGTAATCCTGTTCAAGCTTGGAAGTTAGGTACTGAAGATGTAATTGTTACAACTCATGACTCTATTAATATATTTAGAACAATTAAAGAGAAAAATGAAAAAGGGGAGCCTGCACGAGATCAAAATGGTCAAGAAGTCGTAAAAACTGTATTGATAAAATCCATTAAAGATTACCAATTAAGTAATAAACAGTCACGAAAAACTGTCTCAATGATTAGTCATGTTTCTGATCAAATCGTATATACAAATGACGGTACGTTAGCATTTATTATTAATCCAACAAGTGGAAAAGATGACAGAATCCTTGTTCTTGACACACAAACACTTGAGATCGTACATGAATTATATATTCCGGGGATGCCTGAAAATATTACTTCATTAGTGGTTGATAATAATTGGCTTTACGTAAGTGCTGGTGGCTTCTTTGCAGGAAATGCTGGTAAATTAGTCAGAATTAATATTGATCAATTAGATAGCGACTTTTTAACACTCCAACAAACGATAGATATTGGTCATATCCCTACTAATGGGTATTGGGATATGGCAATTAATAACGGCAGTTATTTAGCATTAACTTCACCTGTTTCAAATAGTAGATATGGTAATTC
This sequence comes from Acinetobacter sp. T_3_1, assembly GCF_025377055.1. Classification (NCBI taxonomy): domain Bacteria; kingdom Pseudomonadati; phylum Pseudomonadota; class Gammaproteobacteria; order Moraxellales; family Moraxellaceae; genus Acinetobacter; species Acinetobacter sp. T_3_1. The sequence goes on from NZ_JACHVD010000001.1 coordinate 31,231, forward strand.
TGCGAATATGCCGGGTGGAAATGTTTATATTATTGATTTAAATGACATTGATGAATATGGAGAATATAAAGGAAAAACTATTGTTCTTGATGAATCAAAATTATCCGTGACTGGAAGTAAAGGAAAGCTTCCTCAATATATTTCATCTGGAGCAGGTAATGCCGAATTTATATTATCTAATTCGAAAGATAAAAATTCAGGTTTAACATCCATAAAAGTTGGAGCTGATGATAAAGGTAAATTACAGGCCGCTGATATACATGTAACAAATCATTCATTATATCCACACTACAATAATTATTATGCAGCTAACTACAATCAGTTTATGCAAGAGGTGCAGTCTGCTTCAGGAAATGTATTGGTTCAATATACTGATGAAAGTGGAAAGACCACAGAATATGCAATTGTAGGTGATGATTATCGTTTACTAGATTCTTCTATATGGAATTGGGACGATAACTTTGGAGCTGGTAAGCAGTTTGGTGGAAAATTAGGTATTGTGAAAGATCCATTTGGTAAAAATGGGAAACCAGTATTTTTAGGTTCAACTACACCACTGGCTGGTTATGGCATGGTCGTTCCAGGCATGATCTGGGATTTACACATTGGTTTGGACGGTATGCTATATGGCAATGTTTGGACAGATCAATATATTTATAATGATAATGGAGAAATAGCAGGAACAAGATTTAATAAAAATTTATTTGTTTGGAATGCTGCAAAATTAATTGAAATGGCAGAGTCTGCTTATAAAAACAATAAGGGGGATACCTCTAAACCATTTGACCTAAAAATAGAGGGCAATAAACGTGTCCAAATAGCTCCGCCTCAAAAAATTGAGGGGACTTCAAGTGATGGTAAAAATACTGATGAACTTTTTGGATGGATTCTAGGGATTGGCAAATACGCATCTACTACTCAAGTTGTAAATTTACAAGCTTCTGGTTATGGAAAATACTTTGACTTAGTCACTCATCCTTATTATGGAACTGGTGAAGAAGATAATGTTTATACAGATATGTTAGGTATATCCAAAACAGCAATTGCCAAAAAAATTCAAAATGGAGAATTTGATGCACATGATGCTTCATATTCTTTAAAAAGTGGACTTTATACAGGATGGAACTTTGCTTCACTTGGCTTTGTTGAAAGACATGCGGAACGGATTAACTTAAATGAAGCAGGTAAAATTTCTGATAAGCAATTTTATTGGTCAACGGGCTTAGATGCTGGCGGAACCATTGGAGCTATGTATATTGGCGCAAGAGTTGGAACTTTGGCTGAGAATAGATATGGTACTGGTTTGCGTGCAATGGCAGCTGAATCAATTAGTTTTGCAGCTGTAGATACTTTTGCCCAATCTTTAATTTATAAGGTAACTGATGGTGCTACTGGCAATAATAATGCATACGCATTTATTGAGTCAGTTAGCACGGATATGCTAATTGGTTCAGGAATGTTTTTAGCTGGCCGCTTGCATTTAGGTGCTAAAGTTTTATGGAAGACGCCAACAGTAAATAACACTTTAGACTATAAGATAGTTATGCCTACACCTCGACTAGACGTAGATCCGAAACTTCTTTATACGAAGGCGGACTCTACTGGAGCAGGTTTGGCTTTAGGCAATGGTGGTCAATATACCTCTGCTATAACTGGCAATAAAATTGATATTCCATCTTTTGGTTCTATGAATTTAAAAGAGGCTAAAGAGTGGTTGAATCAACAATCACTGGAATTGGAAGCCCGTATCAAAAATATTGAAAAAAACTCTTCTCTTGATTCTGAACAACTAGCATTTATTGCTATCAATATGCGCAACTCTTTTATTAACTCTGCAAGAAATGCTGTCTATGATAAAAGAGTGTTTGCTAGTTTAGAGCTCGACCAGCCATTATGGGATTATAAGTATTTAGAATCTAAATATGCAAAAGAGGGGTACAGTGGAGAAGCATTAAATCGAAAAATAATAGCAGATAGTAGTGATAAAAAGATGCTTGATGATGCAATGACACTCCGTCATTTTGATGGTATAGAGGATGATTTGCTGTATCAACTTGCCCAAGATATGGAAACCAATGGTGCTCGAGAAATGCGCTCCACTGTAGAGCAAGGAGGATGTTTCCCCGCAGGGACACGAGTAATGACTGATAAAGGACTAGTCTCTATCCAAGATATTAAGACCGGAGATATGGTACTGTCTAAGCCAGAGAATGGAGAAGGAGAAATTTGCTATAAACCTGTTGTAAGAACTGTTTCTTATGACAATAAAGAAATTTGGGAGTTAAGTTATTTTGAAATTAGTGTAGATACAGATATTTCTAAATTAACAAGAATAAAATTATTACAAATTTCTCGTAAAGGGAAAATGTTTAGTACTATGGCAACACCAAATCATCCATTTTGGGTTAAAGGAGTAGGATGGACAAGGTTAGATGAATTAAAAAATGGGCAAATTATAGAAACTAATGATCCTAAAATACTTGCTTTAGTCTTCATGGTTAATCCGTTACGAAAAACAAGTAAACCTAATGTTGCTGGTAGTTACCATCCACGTAATTTATTTGATGCTGATAAAAAAGGTTTTGAGATTGAAGATGTTGAATATTTTGATTTATTTGAATACTCCGATCTAGGGCTATGTGGGGTACTTGGAGAAAACTCATCTAGTCCATTTATGGTTGATAATCATGAAATTCATGTTTTGAAAGAAAATTTCACATTAAAAGTTTATAATTTTGAAGTTGCAGATCATCACACTTATTTTATTACTAAAAGAGGATTATGGGTTCATAATACTAATTGTGCAGAGGCTACCCCAGACGCTGCACCAAAAGATCTAGTGACTCGTTCAGGTAACGAAATATCTAAAAAAGATACGCTAGGGCATGATATTAATGTATATGCAAATAAAGCTTCAGTTTATGAGGCTTTTAATGGCATTCAAAATGGTGAGGGTGGAATTGCGATTGTTAAACGTGCCATCGGAAATGATACAGGAAAAAATGGCAATGTATTACCATCAATAGAATTTGATAGAGGTGCACCAAATGCATTATTTGATAAAGGTGTTGGGAATAATGAGCACTATGAATATATTTTAATCGGTGAGCATCCTAATTACAGAAATGCGGACGGCACCGTTAATAACAAGTTCTATAATTATGTAAAATTTGAAGGTTATAGAACATGGGATTTTAATGATGGGCGTGGATTAAGAGATGTATTAGTAGATCGAAAAGCCTCACTAAGTTTTGCAGGCCTAAAAGAAAATGTTGGGAATTATTTTGAGGATAGTTTCGCAAATGGCGCAAGGCATGCTTATATTAATAATTTGTATAATCAATTATACCGTTTAAAATCAGAACAAAATGCCAATGTAGATATTTTACACTCACTATATTCTTCAAAGGATTTAGAGTTATTTAAAAAACATATTTTGGATGCCTTACAAGATCCGAACTTTAAACTTCAAAAAGTAGAGGATAAGTATTCTACGAAAGTGGGGGAAGATGGCCCTGTAAAAAAATGGGAAGGGGCTAAATTAGTTGGAGATTTTTCTGATGGCGATGAGCGTTTAGCATTTTTAAGAGAAATGCTGTTTGGTAAAAAAGATGCTGAAGGAAACATAGTTGAAAAAGCCCGTTTTCATGTGACTTTTGATACAGGAAACTTCCAGCTTGTTGCTTCCGAAGGGAACTCGACCTCATTAATTACTCAAACAGAAATAGAGGAAATCTTACCAATAGCTAAACAATATTGGATAGATGCTGGTGCTTCACAAAAGATTCTTGATCAAGCACAAATTAAGATTGCAGATCTAGGTACAAACATTGCAGCAATTACTGAAGGTGCACAAATAACTCTGGATGCCACTGGCGCGGGTTGGGGTTGGTTTATTGATGCCACACCACTGGAAAATAGTGAATTTACACTTAGTGATAGTTTAAGCTTGAAGGCGGAAGAAAGTAGTTCTGCACATGGTAAACTGGATTTATTGACGGTACTTATTCATGAGTTAGGACATGTACTTGGACTTGACCCACAATTACAAGATGATGTAATGACTCGTGTGTTGGATACAGGTGAAAGACGTCTACCAAGTGCCGCTGATATTGCCTTCCTGCAAAATCGCCATAACACTGCTGTAAGAGTTGATTCAACACAGACTGTTATCAATATTGCTAAATGGCAAGCACCTATTAATATTAATGAACAGTTCACTGATATTAATTCAACAGGCCAAAGCGGAAGTCATTGGTTTAATCAAGGTGAAATCATCCTAAATGGTCAGGATGTGCAGCTTTACGAAAGTACTAATCAACACACCAATCTTTCCCAAGCCTTCAAAGTGGGTGAATATGACCGCGTTCTCACCTTTACTGTAAAAGATCAGCAACTGTCAGACTACAACAACCGTCCTGACGATGCCTTTGAAGTCGCATTACTGGAAGCTCAAACAGGCGAAGCATTGTTTAAAGTCAGCGACTTAAATAATACTGATTCTCTGTTTAACCTACAGGCAAATGGAACTTATGCACTTGCCCAAGGTATTGAACGAGTTATAAATGCAGATGGGACACAAACCTTCTTCATTAATCTGGATCAGGTACTTGTAGGTCGTGATGTATTGTTGTCATTCGACTTGCTTGGCTTTGGTGAAGCAGACAGTCATGTAACGCTCAGCAACATTCGTATGGTTGCTGCAAGTATGGCGATTAATGACCAGTACCAACTGAATGAAGATACAGCCCTTTCAGGCAATGTACTGAATAACGATGTGCTGATTCATCAGGCCGTGGACAATGTGGTACTGGTCAATGCACCGCAACATGGTGAACTGATTCTGAAAGCCAATGGTGAGTTTAGCTATACACCGCATGCAAATTACTTTGGTGAAGACCAATTCAGTTATTACTTTGTGACCACAGATGGCACGGAATCTCGCGTGGCTACAGTTCAGCTGAATATTCAGTCTGTGAATGATGCTCCTGAATTTGTTCAGCAGCCTGACTGGGAAGTTATTGCAGGTCAGCCTTTAGTACTTGATTTTGACCAGTACGTACAAGACATTGAAAATGATGGTATTCAGGTTTCAATCACTGTACAGCCTGAGTTTGGGGTGATCAGTTTTGATGCACAAACAGGTCAGTATATTTACTTAGTTGATAAAGACTTTGTGGGTAGTGACAGCTTCAGTATTGTACTTTCTGATGGTGATGCAACTTCAGAAACCTATATCAGTATTAAGGTATTGGCTTCAAATACAGCACCAGAGTTAGTTGGCCAGAACATTGTGACTGATGAAGATCACAACATTGTCATTGATCTGCTGGCAACAGCACATGATGCAGATGGTGACATGCTCACAGCTGTAGTCGTGACTCAGCCTGAACATGGACGACTTGAGCTGCTTGCAGATGGACGTTATCAATATATTCCAGGTGCAAACTATAACGGCACTGACAGTTTCAGTTATAGCGTGAGCGATAGTGAGTTAAGTTCACAAATCGTTTCTGTCAACATTCTGATTCATGCGGTGAATGATGCACCAGAGCTCGTTGCTCAGCAGCTGGTGACGGATGAAGATACATCCGTGATTTTCAATCCATTTGCGACAGCATCCGACATAGACAGTGTGAATTTGACAGCAGTCATTGTGTCACAACCACAGAATGGCCGTTTAACTCAAATTTCTACAGGTGCATATCTGTATGTACCTGATGAAAATTACAATGGTACTGACAGCTTTAGCTATCTGGTCAGTGATGGTGAGCTAAACTCTCAAATCGTAACGGTGTCTATTGTCATCCGTGCTGTGAATGATGCTCCAATGGCATCTCCGATGATCAGGACACTGGAAGAGGATACAGAGATTGTCTTCAGTTTGTTGACCAATGCAAAAGATGTGGATGGAGATGCCCTGACTGCGGTAATTGTGAATCCACCACTGCATGGGCAATTAACCGAAACACTGCCAGGATTTTATCACTATGTTCCGGAACCGAATTTTAATGGTGAAGTGACATTCAGCTATTATGTGACGGATGGTGTTTTACAGTCTGAAATAGTGAATGTTCTGTTGGTTATTACGCCAGTAAACGATAAACCTACACTGACACCACGTATTATCTCGATGTCTGAAGATGGCCAATTAATGTTGAATCTGTTGGAAAATGCCGCAGATGTTGAGGGTGATCAGTTAAGTATTGTTATTACTGAATCACCACTACATGGGCAATTCACAGCAGCGGGTGGTGGCTATTATCACTTCATTCCTGAGCCGAATTTCAATGGTGAAGTGAAGTTTAGTTATTACGTGACTGATGGTCAGCTCAATTCAGAAAGCGTAAATGTTCTGATTATTGTCAATCCTGTGAATGATGCACCGGTATTGGCTGCTCAAAATCTTGTGACTGACGAAGATGCAGCCCTAATCTTTAATCCGTTACTGACTGCTTCTGATGTAGAGGGGGATCACTTAACGACTGTGATTGCGAGTGATCCGGCGCATGGTCAATTGATTCTGCTTGCAGATGGTCGTTACCAATATCAGCCAGTTGCAAATTATTATGGAACTGATAATTTCAGCTATTTTGTTACTGATGGTCAGGAACAGTCTCAGATTGTTACAGTCAATATTACAGTCAAACCTGTGAATGATGCGCCTACAGTAAAATCTGGCATTGTTAAAGGACAGGAAGATCAGGCACTTATCTTGAAATGGTCAGATTTCTCTCTTAGTGATATTGATGGTGGCACTTTACAACTATTGATTAGTTCACTGCCTGAAAGAGGGTTATTACAACAGTTTAAAGATAACCAATGGATTGAAGTAGCTTCACTGACTCTTCTTGGTCAAGCAGATTTTGATGCAGGGCATATCCGATTTGTTCCGGCTGCCAATGAAGCTAGTGATGCTTTCATTGCAGGACTAGGCAATAACAAACAGATTTATGCACAAATTGGCTATAAAGCATTTGATGGTCAGTTATACAGCGAGTCTGCATATTTGAATATTCAGGTGGAAGCTGTGGCTGATCAACCTGTTGTATCTGTAGGTTCAACTACAACTCAGGAAATTATCTTCCAGACTGGATGGGAAAGTGCCATCAATAAGGATTCAACATCAACTTTACTTGAACAGAATGTGTTTGAAGGCTGGACCTTACTGAAAGGACTGGATTGCAATCTGTTTGGTACAGACGGCTTTGAAATCTGGAGTAACAATGACCGTATGGATAATGCTTTTGGCATAGCAAAAACTGTACAGGCAAAAGCAGGCAATGGTCAAAATTGGCTGGAACTGAATGATGCCGGCTTGTTCCAGGCTCAGACTCTCGGTATTTCTCGAAATGTCGAAACCGAACTTGGCCGCAGCTATAACTTGAGCTTTGACTATGCCGGTCGTCTGGGATATAGCAAATGCTTTACCCAAATTGCGATTTATGTCGATGGCAAACGCATAGCGACGTATGCCAATACCAGTCCGAATGACCAGTTGAACTGGAAAAATGTACAGTTCAGCTTCGTAGGAACAGGCAAAGTACAAAATATTCAGATTCGTATTGATGCACCACTCACTCACCTAAATGGTCGTGGTGCAATGATTGATAATATTATGCTTTCAACCCAGAAGTCCTTGAACAAGGGTAAAGAAGATCAAAGCATGTTACTGCCTGAATTAAAGGCAACTTTGCAGGATACTGATGGTTCTGAACAGTTGAAGCTTGCTCTGGTTGGATTGCCTGTGGGCAGTTTACTCACCGATGGTACACATCAATTTGTCGTAACAGAACAGAAAACCGTGGCAGATATTAGCGGATGGAATATCCAAACTTTGCAGTTGACTCCTCCAAAAGATTTCAGTGATGAAATTAAGGTGCAGGTCGTTGCAAGTAGCATTGAACGTTCAAATGGTGATGTCGCAACTGCAATTCACGAGTTGAAATTGCAGATTGAGGCTGTGGCTGATGCACCGGTTTTGGAAACACAGCAGTCGCAGAATGCTTTAATCAGCCTGCAAATGTTCCAAACGCAATGGAGTGGGGTATATAACGCTGTACTGAATAAAAATGCAACGGTGGTATACCTAAGTAATTTGGATGGTTGGGCAGGACGCAGTGACCAGTTGCTGAAACTTGATGCATTTGAGGTATGGCATGCTGGAGACCAGATTAAAAATACTGCTGGAAAAGTTATCAGCTTACAGGGTAAAACATCAAATGCCTGGATTCGACTGAATGATGGTAAAGACACCTTGTATCAGCAAAATGCAATTGAAAGACGCATTAGTACTATCAATGGCAATGTCTATAACTTGAGTCTGGATATGGCTGGCTTACCTGGTCTTATTGCGGATTATGGTCGAATCGGTGTTTACCTGGATGGCCAACGCATTGCATCTTTCGATGCGGCAAGTGATCTGACGGCATTAAATTGGCAACAATACAATATTGATTTCAATGGTAATGGCAAAGAGCGTGTACTCCGCATTCAGCTTGAAGGTAATTTAACGGGTCGTAGTGCCTTTATCGGTAATATTCGTCTGGTAGAAACATATATTTCAACGGCAAATACTGTTTATGCGGCAATCGGCCAAACAACGTATTTACCTGTGCTGGCTGCCCGTTCAACTGATGTAGATGGTTCTGAAACCATCAAACTGGAAATTTCTGGATTGAGTCAGGGCACTGTACTGACTGATGGCACTCGTTATATCACGGTACAGTCTGCACAGCAGTGGATTGATATCAGCCTGTGGGATGCAACACAGTTACGTTTTGCGAGTAATAGCAGTCAGAACATGAGTGTTCAGGTTCGCGCGACTGCGATCGAGCAAAGTAATCAGCATGCTGTAAGCAGCTTAACCACAATTCAGGTGAATATGTTGGGTGGCACAGCTTGTGTAACGCCATGGCAATTGCTGAATGGTTTTGTTTCCACATGGAGCAATCACATTTCCTCTGTATCTTTAGCTGTCAAAGCGCAGTGGGCATGCCCAATTCAGTTCAATACTTCTCTTGATTTTAATATTCTGAAATCAAGTCAGGATGAAGACGATGATTGGCTGATTTTACGTGAACAAAAACAATCAGATGCTTGGCTGAAAGCGCTGGAATTGCAAGCACAGCTGAATTGGAAAACATTGTTATAAGTGGGAAAAGAGATATCTATGTATGGATGGATATCTCTTATTTTTAAATATTTAAATTATTAAGAGAAAATAAAATGTCATTAGGTGCAGTCTATTTATGGGAACCTGAAGTTACAGGCAAATTTCCAGATTTAAATGAATCTGAACGTACAGCCTATGAGCTTTACCAAAAGCATAGAAATACATCGCCTAAGGGAAAAAAGATTAGAGATTGGGCTGAATTTATGCTCAATAAAGTGACTGATGATGCTTATAGTGATTATTTTACAGAAGAAACCAAACAATGGTGTGTAAGCTTACAACAAGCCCTTTTAGCCGACCCTTGTGCGGTTCTAGAGCTGGATAATTTTGACCATATTGCTCAGGGCGATGCACTGTATCGGGTATTTTATGAAGCTGTTCAGGAAACAGGAGTAGGTTTTTATGAACCGCGCTTTGCAGTATGGGGATTCAGCGTTTTACAGGTTCCAGATGATGCAGTGGCTCAAGTTCTAAAGACTTATTTAAAGCCTTTAAGTTCTGAACAGCAAAGCTTTGATTTGGATAATATTGAAGCACCGCGAAATATAAAAAAAGCAGAGGAATTATTTCAGTTATGGTGTTCATATCATCCTATTCTAAAAAATTATGAATTACATACTTTTTATAATAGCTATGATTTTATAGAACCTAGAATGTGTGAGCCTGATGCAAAAACAGCAATAGACAGTCCTTGTCGTTTTTTCTCATTTTTTAAAGAATGTAATAATATTTCTTATCAACTACATTTTATTCTATTTAGTTTTACGATGTCGCCCAATGTAGATTTTAAGTTTGATTTGACTAATCACTTTTTAACACCTGAGTTAAAAGAAAAGTTTGGAAAGAAACTCAAATTTAGAATCGATATACCAGATATTCGAGACACAACAAGAGAATCGCATGGCACATATGCTCTAAATTTTGATTTTATTCGTTGTAAATGGGAAAGTACTTATGGGGTTAAAAAGTTTTTTCAGGAATTTGACAAATTTGTGAGGTTTTTACATAAATACTTTTCAAATGGAAATTTGCAAAGTCTACAGGCATGGGCTTATGGAGATGTTATAGATAATATTTTAGTGCAAATGCATTGGTCCCAGGAACTCATGATCATTGCTTTAGGATTAGACAAAGACTATCTAGAAGAACGTTATCAATTTCATCAAAACATTCTGAGTAATGAAAAAAGAGATTCTGAACTTGAATATCTAAATGACAGTTATAAAGAATATAATCTATTGATGGATTTAGTTAGAGAAGCAGGCACTGCATTAGCTCCCTATCAAAAAAAAGAATAACTAGTCATGTGTGTAAGATGTACTTTATAGGTACATCTTACAGCGTATTCCACTTGGAAACTTTACTGAATTACTTTTAATCGTAGCACCTGCACTGAATGTTCCAGAACTGGCATCGATGACCTGATCAACATGGTCAAGCTTTACAGTAGCTATTAACTTGTCGAATGGTGCTTCAGGTACAATTTTGACAACTTGTCCTTTTTTAATTGAGCGAAAATATTTTAAAGGAATGATAGCATTAATTTTAAATAGATCGGTCTGGGCGATTTTTAGAATAGGGTTTTTCCCTTCAGTCGGTCCGACCATGCTACCGGCATAAATATACTGCTGCATGACCACTCCGTTAAACGGGCTATAAATTTTTCTGCGATTTAAGTCTGCCTGACTTTGTTTATATTCAAATTCTGCCTGTTTTAAATTTTCTTTTGCAACTTGAAGTTCAGCCCGAGCCTGATTTAACTCATTCATTGCATCATCATAGGCCTGTTTGGATACAAAATTTTCAGCACTTAGTTGCTTCATACGCTCAGCTTTTTTGGCTGCATGAGTAATTTTAGCCTGCGCAGTAGCCAGATTCCCCTTTACTTGTGTACGGTAATAAGCCGTTTGAGTCGCTGATTTTTCAACGTTTGCTTCTATTTGGGCAAGTACTTGTCCCTTTTTAATCGGGCTTCCTGCCTTGACATGTAATTGTTGTAAGGTTCCCGTAACCGGACTTCTGATTTCTACAATCTGTGCAGGTTGAACCATGCAGGCGAAATTCACCGTATTTGCAAAAATAGGGCAGCTGATGCCTGCGAGTAAGAGTAGTGTATATTTCATTTAGTAGATTTTCCCCGCAAAACCAATTTGTGAATTGAGTTTTTTATCCTGTTTAAACATGGCTATCCGGTTACGGTAAGCGCGTTTCTGACATTTTTTCTGCATGTGTTTCACTGCAACAGTGAGTAAATAATGCTGTATGAAAATAATAGGAATAATATTTAACAACCAGACAAACCATCTTGCATTTTGCTGTAATAAATCATCAGTGCCAGATACGTAGGCTACACAAGAGCCTTGATCGCCCTGACGTCCGGCCCGTCCATAAAGTTGCCGGTCAATCCGGGCTGACTCGTGGAATTCAGTCAGAATGACATGCAAGCCACCGGCCTGTTTGGTTTCTGGGCGCAGTTTGATGTCTGTACCGCGACCTGCCATATTGGTCGCTACAGTAATTTTCCCGCTATGGCCAGCTTCAGCAATAATAGAAGCTTCCTGAGCATCTTGACGGGCATTAAGAACAATATGTTCAATATCTAGGTGGGTGAGTGCTTCAGCAATGGATTCCGATGCTTCGATGCTTCGGGTTCCAATCAATACAGCACGATTTTGATTGGCGACAGCCTGAGCATGACTGGCGATGGCTTTATATTTCTGCTCATTGGTTTTGAAATAGCGGTGTTTATATTGCTGTCGTTTTGAGGGAATATTGGGGGGAATCTGACAGACTTTTAAACGGTAGATCATCCAGAGTTCCCTGGACACTTCAAGCCCCGTTCCTGTTAAGCCAGACAAAAGCAAATATCGTCTAAAAAAACGTTGAAAGGTCATTTTTGCCAGCGTATCTCGTCCTTTAGAGAGTTCAACCCCTTCTTTGGCTTCAATCAGTTGATGGAGTCCTTGTTCCCATGACCGATCCGCCATGATTCGGCCCGTACTTTCATCGACAATCTTTATTTTATTGTCCTGAATAATATAGTGCTGGTCTTTATGATAAAGATGTAATGCCGTCAATGCCTGCTGAACAAGAAGCATTTTCCAGGCATGATTGTACCAGATCGGGCGAATGTCATCAGGTAAGGCAAGCTGCTTTTGTGCAGGGATATGTTCAATATGGATGTGGTGTTCCGCCTCCCGGATTTCAAAATCAATATTGGGATGTAGCTCTCTTGCTTGTGCAATAGCCCAGTGAATTATTGCCGGTTCGATCAAGCCTTCAGCCTCCTGTGAAATCACCATAGGTGTTTGGGCTTCATCAATAAATACACTATCTGCTTCATCGACGATACAAAAATGCAGGGCAGGTATGATCATTTCTTCTGCAACAGACTGTCCAAAACTCAAACTTCGTAGATTTTCAATTTGACGGGGCTGGGTGCCTTTGCCGGAAATATGATCTTTCAGGTAATCAAATACAATTTCATTGGCAGAGACATAACAAATCTGTTGCTGGTAATTCTGCTTGCGTTCAGGAATTTCCATTTCACTGTTAATTGAACCGCTACTTAGATGAAAAAATTCAAATAAAGGCCGTAATTCTTCTTCATCACGCTGTGCAAGGTAAGCATTGGTGGTGAGAACATGGACATAATTTCCTGTTGCAGCCATAAAGATTGCTGCTATGCCGGCAACCAGCGTTTTACCCTCTCCAGTAGGCATTTCAGCGAGCCGACCAGTTAGCAGAATATAAGCGCCCATAAACTGTACAGGGTGGGGATATATATTAAAGACCCTTGAAATAGCTTCCCCTATACAGGCAAAGGCAATAGCGACATTATCATAGCTCGCTTTGACTTTTAAGAGTATGCTCAAAGCCTCATTAAAAGTTTTGACCAGTTGCTGATGATCCAGTTGGCTAAGCGCAGCTTTATGGAGGGCAATTTTTTCTGAAAATTGCTGGATGACTTTCCGTGAAATTTTTTTTGCAGGGATCCAACCCATCAAATTTGCGAAAAAAATCTCAAATTTATGTAATTCCTGATCTTTTTGCTCTTCTCTGGAAACATAAGACAAATAAAAAGGCTGTAAGGACAGATTTTTAATCACGCTCAGGTTAGACATAGAATTGCTCCAGGAATAACTGACGCAATTTTCTGATCCATTGCAATGCTAAAGGTGAATAGCCCAAGTCAAACCGAACATAAGCAATATCTCCAAACACATTCGAATCGATGGGTTTGGATAACTGAATATCCAGATCAAAATAATTCTGTAAGGCAGAAGCACCTTCCTGGTCTGTCGGGTCTACCGTAATGCTGCCACCAGCCTGGCTGCCCAGGGCCGAGGAGAAAAGTTTCTTCTGGGTTTGAGGAGTACTTCTAACAATCTGTCCTGTGTAAATAGTATCAAAATGGTTTTTAAAACGAATTTCAATGCCTTTCAGTCTATTCTGTATTAATTCATAATCTTGCTGGATGACGGCACTACGAATCAGTTGAGCGGGCTGGTCTATCACATAACCGATAATATCACCACGCTTATAAAATCTATGATCAAGTTCAATATGGTCTTTAGCAAACCACTGTCCGGCAATCGGGCTATGTATATCTAGTTGATTAACTTTCAGTTTATATTGCAGAAGCTGCTGATCGAGACCGTGTTTTTGTAATTCCAGTTTTTCACGTAACTCGATATCGTCAAGAGAAGCCTGCCTGATTTTGTAATCCGCTTCTTCAACCTGTAATTTTTGCAAGTGATATTTTTCGGTGAGTTCAGCATTTTCCAGGGTAAAAAGAATTTGATTTTTCTCAATTTGGTTATTTTTTAAATGAATGGTTTTTAAACTACCTGATTCCATGGCCCGGATCATGGATTCCTCGGGTAACCAGACCACGGCCTGCTGGGTAGTGTAATAAGGAAATGGCAAAATGCAGAGGATAAAAATAAGGGCTAGCATGATCCAATGAAAACGCTGAATGGCCTGGTCGCGATATTTAGACAAACTTGCCCCCTGATAAATATGCTTAATGCCTTTGTAGATAGGCATGACAATGGTCATAAATGCAGAAATAATGGCAAGCAAGACACCAAACATGAAATATTTTTGTGCCACAAACCAGATCAAACCCAGCATAATGCTAATACGGTACAGGGGAGAGAAAAATCCGTACACGATGAGCCAGAACCGTTCCTTCTCGGAGGCAAAGGGGGGCTGGGCGGTATTGGCTCCAAACAGATATTTGTCTGAAAGGTAAACCCAGTATTTGGTTGCCCGGCCTGCAAGATTTGGAATTTCCAGCAGGTCTGAAAGAATGTAATAGCCATCATAGCGCATCAATGGATTACCATTGACCAGTACCGTAGAAACGACGGCGATGAAGATGACATTATAGGCAAAGGCATGGATGAGTCCTGTTTCGGTTGAAACCCATAGGTAGATTGTAAGGGCACCAAGTAACAATTCCGTCATGATGCCAGCAACCGAAACCGCAATTCTTTGCCACTTGGAAACAAAATGGTTAGAAGAAGAAGCATCTACATAGGGAATAGGAATAAAAAGAATAAACATCAATCCCATTTCCCTGACATTTCCATTCCATGCTTTTATGGCAAGACCATGTGCAAATTCGTGAATAATTTTAACAATGGGATAGGTCAGCCAAAGGATAAAAAGGTTACTGGTTGAGAGAACCCGGTCTGATAAATTACTGCTTAAACTTTGCCAGTTTTCTGCCAACAACAATAATGCTGGAATAACAATGAGTAGCCATAACATCACTCCCCACACATTAAATATAGCTTGAGAAAGTTTTTTGCATTGACTGAAAAAGACATCCGGATAAATGAGCGGAACTTTGAGACTGATTGGATTCAGAAAAGACTGTTTGAGTTTATTAAATTTATGTTTTTTATAACGTTTGGACATTTCCTCTGCATCAAATGAAACTTCAGTCTGCAGTAGGTCGTTATTGTACAGTTGGCTGAGTAATTGAACCAATTCATTTTGGCTGATGGCTCTGTGTTGCTGATTAAACTGAACATTTTGCTGTTCAATATGCTCTGCCGCCTTATCCCATATTTGTTCAACATTCAATTGGCCGTTCAACAAAGTAATGACGTACCAGGTTTCAGGATTTACCCGAACAAAGCGTTGTGACATCGGCTCAAACAGCAGGAACCATGATTTCCCGCGCAGGATACGTGGTAATACTTCTACATTCTGACGTAGCTGAGGTCTTAGATGGCGAACGACATGCCAATGTTCAGAAAACAGGCTTTGCATATGCTTACCAGGTAGACCAGATCTTGAGTTTCATCCAGTTGATAAAATCTCTTGACCAGCGGAATAGCAGATTGGTTTGACCCACGGTGATTTTTCCCACACCTTGCATACCTGGAGTCAGGGCAGGGGGAGAGTTTTGCCAGGCTGCTTCAACCCTGAATCCATTAATATTATTCTGCACGGTAGCAACTGGCATAATTCGTGTAATTTTGAATTTAAAAGTTTGATCAGGAAAGCTGGTGAGTTTTAAAACACCGTTCTGCCCGGTTTTAACCAGATGAATGTCTTGATCCGCAACATGAAGGATAACCTTATAAGCATCCTGCGATGCGATTTGAAACAGCTCTTTTCCTGTTTCTATAGGTGTTCCTGTTTGCTGTACCCAGTCACCATCAATCACGGTTCCATGCAAGGGAGAGACAACATGGGTCTGTATTAATTTTCTTTGAATGGTTTGTATCTTTGTCTCTTGCTGTCTTATCTGATTGGCAGCAAGACCGCTATCGGTCAGATTCTGTTCAGCCATCGCCACACGAAATTGATGCTGTGCCTGATCGAGTAAACTCTGTTGTTCCGCCAGTTGAATCTTTAAGTCTGTATCATCAAGTTTAATTAAGGTCTGGTTCGCTGTGACTTTATCTCCGGGACGGACCAGAACTTGTGTAATAAATCCTTGCATCGGAGCTGCGATAATCCATCTGGTTTTTCCTTCAACATTCAATTTTGAAGTAACCAGTTTATCGACAGGAATCAGGGTAATTCCGAGCAGAAAAATTCCAAGCAACAGGGTGATGATTTTCCAGGCATAATTACCTTGTTGAGTATATTTGCCAAAAAAATTACGACCCGTACGAATACCGTGTTGAACCAGACCTTGTTCCGCATTTTTCCATAAAGATAATAAGGGCTGCATTAAATCAACATTATTCTGCAAATACATGGTGAGCGCTGTATGATCGGATGTCTGTTCAAATTTTCGGTCTTTCGCCACCAGCACAGCCTGTACAACCCCATGGTTAAAGACAGGATATGCCCACCAGAACGGCTCATTAATTTCATGCTGCAGCATCACTGCCTGCAGGGCGATTTCTTTCATTTTTTGCATATCGGCAGAACCTTTTTCGGTCCAGGACAAATCTGACGACACCAGCCATTCGACATGATCTGCCGGTTGAACATAAAAATAGTTCAATTGAATATTTTCATATTCTGAAAATTGGTTCCGAATAAAGGTCGTGGTTTGGTTAATCCATTCTTGTGCCGCAATTCGAAATTCTGATTGATTTATAACGTGTGCAAAAATTTCAAGCAGCTGTTCCGAATTCCAGCCCTGACGCAATTGCTGGTTCTGATGTTGATAAAATACCCAACCCAGACTGGTACGAATGATTTCTAAGGTAGATTCATTAATGGGAGGCGCCAGATAAAGACCAAAACAGGATAAAGACTCTTGCTGGTTCAGTAGATAGCCCAGCAAGTAACCTGAATTTCGACTTTGAAGATGAATTGGCTTTTCCTGAGACAGCATGGTTTTGATGCTGTTCCATTCTTCCATTGGAATTTCTTTAAATGGCTGAGTTCCAAAACTTAAAAAATTTTCAAAGCAAACATCCATGACATTAATATTCAGTTGCTTCAGGTTATTCAGCCAGTGCTGAATCGGTTCGGGCATTTTTATGGTTTGCTCTAGCATTTTATTGTCTGTCATATACGTTTAATTTATTAGTTTTTTACATAAAAAATTTGATCTATATTCAATAAATCTTCATCCGTGAAAGTGCCGAGTATGATTTTACATTTAATGTAATTTTGCCAGGCTTCATACCATGCACTTATTCTTTCTTGTTTTATTTCAAAGTATTTTGATTGTGCTTCCAGTACATCTGCATTCACTCGCATACCTACTTCATAGGCCCGTTTATTGGATTGCCATGCCATCAATAATGACGATTCCGCTTCCTTCATGCCACTGGCTTTCGAGATGGATGAAAGCGTGGTATAAAAACTTTCAAGCATTTGGCTTTGTTGTTTTTGAATGGCTAAATTTAATTCATGCTTACTTTTATCAACAGAAGCCTGTTTCTCTTTAATCTTAAAATGGGTTCCGGAGTTATACATGGGAACATTCAATTCAAACCCGTATAAATAGTCCCAGCCATCCTGTTTATTTGAAAAAGCCGTATCTTGAGATTCAAAATTCCGGCTAAGTTTTGCTGAAAAATTCAGGTTTGGATATCTGGCAGCTTTTGCTTGTTTTAGCTCTATTTTTGTTGCTTCTAAATTGAGTTCCGATATTTGGATTTGCTTATTGTTCTTTAGCAAGAGCCGAGATAAAAAATCTTGATCCGATATGGATAAAATGGGAAGTACTGCAATAGAACTTTGGATCTGCTGAATTGTGAAATCATTGCTCCCGATGAACTGCGACAAAATATTTTTTTCTCGAGCAATTTCCAGATACAGGCTTTGTTTTTGACTATGTAGAGTTGTAAGTTTGGCTTCGGCTTCTTTTAAATCGGTAATTGAAACCATACCTTGATTAAAATTAGCAATCGCCATTCTTTTTTGTTCATCAATCAATTTTTTTTGTTGCTGCATTAACTGATATTTTGAATCCAGATTTAATATCTTGAAATATTGATCAACAATATTTAATAACAGTTCATCATAGGTCACTTGAGATTGTATCAAAGCAACTTTTTCAGCTATTTCTGCAGAGGAAATGTCTTCTTGTATAGAGTTGTTAATAATTGGAAATGACATCTGGATCGCATAATTTCGTAACCGATAATCGATTTCTTCCCCAGCACTGCGTGCACTTATTCCTTTCTTTTCCTGTGCGCTAAAGTTTATTTTGGGTTCATGGGCTGCTTTAGCTTGATTAATTTTTTGCCTGGCTATTTCTTGTTGACTATGGGCGAGTGGAAGATGGGGTGAAAACTTTTTTGCTTTGCTAAATAAGCCTGATAAATCATCAGCATATACTTGATTAGAACATCCTATTGATAAAATACCTGAGATTATTCCTAAGCAAAAAACAAAAGATTCTTTATTCATAATGTGTTTATTTGTATATTTTTTGAAACTTTCTTGAGTTGCGTGTAATTTGCCCTAATTTCAGTTTTTTTTCAAGCTTGCTGAGGACACTAAGTCTCTTTTAAGGTTAAGATTAATAATAAAAATTAAGGTAAAATATAGAGGGTCATAAAATTCTATATTAAAAAATATAAGTTGGATTTTTTGCACAAATATTCAAAAGCTGAACTTTTCTCAAACCATCCAAATTTAAGATACAACTCGGGTAGGTGGTCTGCCTCATTCAGTAAATTTATTGAGTACTGCCACACGTGCATGGATTTCCTGACTTGAAAAATGTTTTGCTGACAATTTATTGCTGATAATTTGACGCTGGGCATCTTGGTTTCTACCAGACTTCGACGATGGTAACCCGACCATTTTTTCCATATTGTCCAATCTAAATGCTTTATTGTCTTCAGCGATTCATTTCGCCCACAGGAACTTGTCCTTGAGTTGTTCCAGGGCTTAGTATTTTTCCTAGGTGGAACAGGTGCATGCACTTGTCATTTTGAAACTGTCTGACGGCATTGTTATGTATCAAAAGCCCATCGATATAGACTGAATCAATATATTCCACTTCAAAAATCTGATCGAATAGGTTGTCATCAAACCAAAGCGTTATATTTCCTCGATTAATCAAGGCTTGGTTGTAAAAAGACCAATTGCCTGTTTGATAGATTTTAGTGGTGGGTTTACTCATTGCCAGATTATAGGCCTGCATAAATCCGTGGTCATGGGTTTCTGCAACAAAGCCACTATTGAATAAGGTTATCGAATGTTTGAATATGAAGTCATCCTGGTTAAATAAGTGATGGATCGCCATGATAGATGAAGAAAAGCCCTTGGATTTCGAAGATGATGATGAGCCTCTAGATCTTGAAGATGAAGAATTTATCAATGATAAGAAAGAGGATGAAATGTACAACACCATTACTAAAGATGGTTCAAGTGTTGACCCGGCAGATGATGGAACGTGCCATATTCGTCCTGAAGATGGAGATCCCATCGAAATTGAAGAGTAAAGAATAAGCCCAATTCAGTATTGGGCTTTTTTATTGCCTATCAAAATAGAAGCAAAATAAGCTGCCTCTTGAAAATAGTAAAAAGTAGAAATAAATACCCGGCTTTCTCGGAAAACTATTTTTTTAATAGGGTTATGTCTAACCGTGTAGAGCTTCTCTTTTTGTACAATCGGTCATGATACCGACTCTGGATATATCTTAAGTGAATGACGTTGAACATAAATAGCCACATACTTTTTAAAAACAGCCTTACTTTTTTAAGTCATTAAGATGAAGTTTATTGTGTAATTTTATTGAAAAATTATGAGTTAAGTTATTTGAATTTTCATAAAAATATGGTAATAAATAAATTGTGATGTTTTTTTAATCACATTGATATTTCGGGATGAAATGTATTTTTAAAAAATTTAAATTTTAAAAACAATCAGAAGGGAGTTGGGAAGATGCTTCAATTACTTATGAAATTATTTTGCTTACATGTGTATGAGTATGAACACATGGAAGAGATAGGGGAACATCATAAGGAATGCAGAAAGTGTGGAGTGAATAAACCGCTTTAAATGAAACTATGGGGAACATTAAAAAGTGAGCTTCAGGCTCACTTTTTAATGCTTAGAAAAAATTGAAAAAAAGATTAAACTACCAATTTAAAGCTATTTGAAATTGTAGTCATGAGCATTGATTTTACCGCAGATACTTACATTGTTACTGATCAATTGGCAGACACTTTGGTCTGGTTAAGTCATCATCAGGACTGTTTTGATTCGTTCAGTTATGACACTTTTACTCAGGAGTTGGTGGTTTACCATGCCAATGGGGCAGACATTATCCGTAGGGGAAATTATTTAAATGCACGTTATGGCCTTTTGCTTACCTCTAGCTAAATAAAAAAGTAAATAAAAAAAGCCCAAGTGGGCTTTTTTTTAATTTACTCAGTTTAACTGGCCATGGCATCGACGGAGAGTTCTTTGACTGTTGGCTTGGCTTTTTCTGCGATTAAACCTAACTTGCTAAATAACTGTCTGTCCTTGCCTTCACCGGCATTCGGGGTTGTCAAAAGTTTTTCACCAGAGAAAAGCGAGTTGGCACCCGCCATAAAAGCCAGTGCCTGATCAGAATCAGATAAGGATTCACGACCCGCAGACAGGCGGATATAGCTCTTCGGCATAATAATGCGGGCAACTGCAATGGTACGAATCCATTCAGTGACATCCAGTTTTTCCACATCAGCCAGTGGCGTACCTTCAATAGGCACCAACATATTGATGGGTACCGATTCAGGGTGAATCGCTAATGTGGCTAACTCATGTAACAAACCAATACGGTCCTGACTGCTTTCACCCAAGCCGACAATACCGCCACTACAGACTTTCATGCCGGCCTGACGGACAAAGTCCAGTGTATTTAAACGGTCATCAAAGGTACGGGTACTGATCACATTGGAATAATATTCGCGTGAGGTATCCAGATTGTGGTTGTAGTAATCGAGACCGGCATCTTTTAAACGTTCTGCTTGCGACTGATTAAGCATGCCTAAAGTCATGCAGGTTTCCAGACCTAGTGACTTGACTTCTCTTACCATTTCCAGCACATAGGGCATATCGCGTTCATGCGGATTGCGCCACGCGGCTCCCATGCAGAAACGTGATGAGCCAGAAGCAAGCGCTTCTTTGGCTTCCTGAATTACTTTGTCCACGGCAATACGTTTTTCGGCTTCCAGTTTTGAATCGTAATGTGCAGATTGTGAACAATACTTACAGTCTTCCGGACATTTACCTGTTTTGATTGAAAGCAGGGTGCTGACCTGAATGGTATTTGCAGCAAAATGTTCACGATGAATGCGCTGTGCTTCAAAAACCAGATCTAAAAAAGGCCGGTTATATAAATCCTGAATTTCTTCTCGTGTCCAGTCATTACGTACATTCATTAGTGAAATTCCATAATCATCTTCATTATTGCGTTTATCATACATAATTTATGGCAAATCCAAAGGCATAAACGACCAAAAATAAGAGTATCTCACACTGGGTTTTTAAAATTTATGCTTATTGTAAGATTTTATATTTAGTCGCAAACTGAACCAGTTTAATGTAAATATCACTGCAAAGTTTTTTTATTATTTTTATAAGTTTGTCCTGATCTGGAGTTTATGTTTTTTATTAGGGCAAAACTTTGTCAGTATCTTGAAATTAAAAAACTGGAATGACAGCTGTTAATTCTGGTTCATTATTGAACTAGATTTGGCCCGCTGTTCTTGAATTGCCCAGTCAATATGGACTTGCACAATCTCATCATGCTGGTCGCGAGTTTGCTTTAAAGTTTTCATAATTTCACGGGAAAAAGGCGCATTACCCAAACCAATGGCAATATTACGCATAAAGCTTTGGTAACCGGTACGCCGTAGTGGACTACCTTCGGTATGGGCTAAAAAAGTCTGTTCATCCCAATGCCATAAGTCCAGTAAACTCACCTGATCCAGACCATGCCGCGGATTAAAATCTTCAATTGTGGCTTTCTTGGCAAAACTGTTCCAGGGACAAATCAGCTGGCAATCATCACAGCCGAATACACGGTTGCCAATCCCGCGGCGCAATTCTTCAGGAATGATGCCTTGATATTCAATGGTCAGATAGGCAATACATTTACGTGCATCCAGCATGTAGGGCTCAACAATCGCCTGGGTTGGACAAATATCAATACACGCTGTACACGAGCCGCAGTGCTTGCTGCTTGGACCATCAAAGGGCAAATCCAGCGAGGTAAATAGCTCGCCCAGAACAAAGAATGAACCTGATTTTTTATGAATGAGCAGGGTATGTTTTCCGGTCCAGCCCATGCCGGCATTTTCAGCCAAGGACTTTTCAAAGATTGGGGCAGAATCCGCAAAGGGACGGGATTCAAAATCTCCCACCTTTTCCCGGATTTTCGTGGCGAGAGTCTTTAAGCGACCGCGCATGGTTTTGTGGTAATCACGGCCACGGGCATAACGCGCAATGATGGCGGCATTCGGTTCATCCGGTACATAACGCGGTTTAGGTGTTTCGACCAGATAATTCATGCGTACACAGATGATGCTTTTGGTCCCCGGAACCAGCAAAGTCGGGTCGGCACGTTTTTCTAGATTTTCTTGCAGAAATTTCATGTCACCGTGGTAGCCACGTTTTAAATATTCCTGAAAACGTGGCAATTCTTCTTGAGCATCCGGTTTGGCAATGACACAATCACTAAAGCCTAATTGCAATGCCTGGGCTTTAATCCACGCCTTCAGCGCTTCAGGATCGGTTTGATCTAAAGGAATTTTTTGTGATGCTGTGGAAGAAGCCATAATGATATAAAAAAGGAAAAACAATGCCTCAGCAAGTTTACCATAGCCCTGTTTATCATAGCCAAAGTATTCAAGCCTGGGAGCAACGCTGGTTTGCCCGGCAAAACAGTTCTTATGGCCTCATGCAGCAAGTGGCCTGGAGCATTGCACGGCGCTTAGTTCCTGTTTTTCAGCAACAGAATATACAAAATATCGCAGTTTGCTGTGGGCAGGGCAATAATGCCGGAGATGGATATCTCACGGCTAAATATCTAAAACAATACGGTTTTGATGTCGAGATTTACGCAGCTGAATTGGGTGCATCCAAAGATTTGCACACTGCCTATCAGGAGACAGTAGATGCTGAAATCAACATCTATGCAGGGTTTGCATTTCAAAAAAAATATGACGCTTATATTGATGCACTGTTTGGTATTGGTTTAAACCGTGAGCTGGGTGCAGACTGGCAACAGATCATTCAAGGAATTAATGTTCAAAAAGGTCTGAAAATCGCCATTGATATTCCAAGCGGCTTACACGCCAATAGCGGTCAGCCTTTACCTTGTGCCATTAAGGCAGATTATACCTATACCGCGCTAGGCTTAAAGGCAGGACTTTTTACCGGTCAAGGCAAAGAGTTTGCCGGACAGGTGGAGGTGATTTCCCTCATTCCTGCCGATGCTGAATTACAGCCGATTGCCCAGCTTTCGCCAAGGTCTATTTCTCTGCCACAGCGTGAGGCTTTTGGTCATAAAGGCAGTTATGGCCATGTGCTGGTGGTGGGTGGTCATGAAAATATGGGCGGCGCAGTGATGATGGCGGCAGAATCGGCCTTTAGTGCGGGTGCAGGCAAAGTCACCATTGTCTGCCATGAAAAACATCACACCGCGATTTTGGCCCGTGCACCGAATATCATGCTGCGTGATATCAATGCCTTGACTAAAGTCGAAATTCAGCAACTTTTAGATCATGTTGATGCGGTGAGTTTCGGGATGGGACTTGGCCGTGACAGCTGGTCGGAACAGCAATATTTTAAATGGTTCCCTAAAATCAATGCCGCCGATCATTTACAGGTCGTGCTGGATGCAGATGCACTGTGGTTTCTAGCCGAGCATCCAGAAGCATTAAAATCGGATACTTATGCCACACCACATCCGGGTGAAGCAGCAAAATTGTTAGCTTGCTCGGTCAAAGAAGTTGAAAGCGACCGGATAGCCGCCATTCATCAACTTCAGGAAAAATATGCCGGACAATGGGTGTTGAAAGGTTCAGGCAGTCTGATTCTGCAAGATCAGCTGTGGATTTGTACCGCCGGTAATGCAGGCATGGGAACTGGCGGTATGGGGGATGTATTGGCCGGTATGACTGCCAGCTTAAAAGCCCAGTTTACCGGGAAAATCCAGCTGCATGAAATTGTAAGCTTGCATGCTTTGGCGGGAGACTGGCTAGCGAAACAAGGCATGCGCGGTTTGCAGGCCCATCATATGCATGCAGCAATTTATCATGTGGTGAATCAGGGAAGTCACAAATGAATCAGGCGATCAAACTCATTATTCAGGGCAAGGTTCAAGGTGTCGGTTATCGTCGCTGGTTTGAACAGCAGGCCCAGGAATTAAAACTGAAAGGTTATGTGAAAAATTTGCCCACGGGTGAAGTGGAGGCCATGCTTGTCGGTGATGAACTGACTATTCAGGAACTTGTGCAGCGAAGTTGGGCAGGGCCTTATCGGGCAGAAGTTTCCCATATTATTCAAACACCAGTTCAGCCAGATTCGAATCTGAAAGATTTTAAAATATTGTATTCAATGAAAACGTAATGAGAATAATGATCTAAGAGGGAAAGATGGATAAATATCTGGTGGTGGCTATAGTCGTGATCGTATGTATATTCATCGTTATTTATACGCAGCGCGCTGATACAGGTTCAGCGAGCAGGTCATTTAAAGACATTGTGCAAAAAGAATTCAACAAATATAAGGTCATTGAAAAGAATCAAACCATTATAATTTGTGAAATTAACCATCGTAACGAACTGGATGAGCTGGTGTTGATCCGAATTGATCCGAGCCAGAAAAAGAACTTCAGGAACTTTGGGCGGAGAATCACTTTTACCTATAGCAAGCAACCCTCAGTCCGGGAAATGCGTCAGGATTTTGCGCCATATCTTTCATGAATGAACTTAGCGTCTGCGAACA
Source organism: Acinetobacter sp. T_3_1 (assembly GCF_025377055.1). Classification (NCBI taxonomy): domain Bacteria; kingdom Pseudomonadati; phylum Pseudomonadota; class Gammaproteobacteria; order Moraxellales; family Moraxellaceae; genus Acinetobacter; species Acinetobacter sp. T_3_1. The sequence goes on from NZ_JACHVD010000001.1 coordinate 56,289, forward strand.
CTATATCGGCTACGACCACGGGCCATGCCCCCTAAGGCATTCAGTACCGCCATTTTACTCATGCTGCCTGACGCATGTGCATGGCAAATGGCTGCGGCCAGTGCATCGGCAGCATCCTGCTGTGGTTTAATGCTTAAATTTAAAATCCGCATCACCATCATCTGTACCTGTTCTTTATCCGCTGCCCCATAACCCACGACCGATTGCTTGATTTGGCGGGCCGTATATTCAGCAACCTGCAAATCCAGATTGACCAAAGCCGCAATGGCTGCACCACGGGCCTGACCGAGTTTTAAAGCAGAGTCCGGGTTTTGTGCCATAAACACCTGTTCGACTGCGGCTTCAGTAGGGCCATGAAATTTAACAATCCGTTCCACACCTGCAAAAATCCGTTTTAAACGCTCAGGCATTTCCGGAGTTTCGGTACGAATGGTTCCTGCATCTACAAAAGTCAGTTTCTGCCCATCTTTTTCGACGATGCCATAACCTGTTAAACGTGAACCGGGGTCAATACCGATAATTAATGACATGCAAAGCCTTTAAAAATAAAATAATGCCCATATTGTTACATAAGCGTAGCAAAAAAGCTTGATGGTGATTAAGCCGTAAATGACTACACCTTATTCATTTTGTTGAGATTAGATTAATTTTCATGAAATTATTTCTTATTGTACTGGTTGGCTTAATCCTGGAAGTCTTTGTCTGGATTGGCGTGGGCGACCTCGTCGGCAGCATGTGGTACGTGTTTTTCTGGTTTGTTGCAGCCTTTTTTATCGGTATGAACCTGATTCGTAAATATTCAGCGGGTTTAATGCCGCAAATGCAGCAGATGCAAATGGGGCAAATGAGTGGCGACCCTGCATTGACCAATAATCTGCCTAAAATTCTGGCCGGTTTTTTCCTACTGATTCCAGGTTTAATAACCGATGTTTTGGCATTACTGATTTTGATTCCGGGCGTTCAGAATGCATTTAAAAATGTCATGATGAAAACCATGGCCAAACGTCAGCAAGCCATGATGGATAAAATGATGGGTGGCATGATGGGCAATATGAATGGCATGGGTGGTGATGCTCAGGGTCAGAATCCATTTGCCGATTTAATGCGTCAAATGCAAGACATGCAACAGGGCGGTTCACAGCGTCGCGATTCCAGCATTATTGATGGTGAAGCGCGTGAAGTGACACCCGAAGCGAAAAAAATTGAAATGAAAGATGTGAAAAAATAATTTTTTAAATGATATTTTTAAGCCGAATCAAGAGGATTCGGCTTTTTTATGTTCTAGATTTTTATCTAAATTATTTAAAGCTGCAATCATGCAAAAAATTGAACAGGCGATATAATACGGTTTTAAAAAATCTCCTCTACTTCTATGTCACTGCTTTTAACCATTTGTGCACTGCATTTTGTTGCGCAGCTTAGCCCGGGACCGGATGTTCTATTGATTGCCAGAAGTTCGGCATCGACCTCAAGAGCAAATACATTAAAGATTATTCTGGGTATTTCTGCGGGTATTCTGGTTTGGGTGGTGCTGACTTTACTGGGTTTCACTGTACTGGTTGAACAGTTTCCATGGATACAACAGATTTTGATGCTGGTTGGTGGGCTGTTTTTGGCGCGGATGGGCTGGGCCATGTTGAATGGCGGTTTAAAAACCTTGAAACAGCAAACCAGTATAGAGACGGATGGTCAACAGGTTGCGACAGCAGATACGCAAAATTATTTTTTATCGGGATTATGGACCAATCTCTCCAATCCCAAAACGCTGATTTATTTTAGTAGTGTCTTTTCTCTGGCCTTAAGTTCTTCCGCTTCAAACCATTTAAAAACACAGCTGGCCATCATTATTCCCCTACAAACCTTTTTGGTCTTTGCTCTGCTCATGCTAATTTTATCCATGCCAAAAATTAAAATGGCCTATCAGCGTTCGGGCAGTTATATTGATGTGATCTCGGGCGGATTATTCCTGATTTTTGCCATCTGGTTATGGTATGACGCATTGACCATGCTTTAATGCTCTGTACTGATATCTTCAGTCGCAGGAATAGATGAGGGAGCAGGGGATATGGCTTGCTCATGTTTTTGTGGCTGTACATAACGGTTAGGTTTTAAGGTTGTTTCTGTATTTTCTGAACCTTTATAACTACGACTACGGTTGGCACGTTCGCGTAAGCCGCCTTTTTTAATCAGTTGAACCATACTATCCTCCTAGTCATTTACTGCTATTTTACTAAAAATATGAGCCAGCATGTGGAGATAAAAATATCAAGATTAAAAGGTGATGTATGAGTATGATAAATCATCACTCTTTATTTTGAATTTTTAAAATTTTATATAAAAATTAATAATTTATTTTGATTTTGATGATGTTTTTGCTTAGAGGGCTTTACATGTGACTCAATAGGCTTGTATTACCCAAAAGACTGGCTTAATATTTTATTGAGACTCCAGTCCATCAGTGCCAAGAGTGGAAAAAATAAAAACAAAAACAGTAGAAAGTGATAGGAGCATACCTATGTTATATCAATATCATTGTGCTTGTTGTAACAAGGTTGTGGAATCAACCGAAAAAGAATGCACAAATTGCGGTTCACACAATATTAAAAGTCCTTATGGTTTCTGGATTTTTTGTATTTTAACCTGCCTGGCAGCCGTAATTCTTTTTAAGATTGTCCATGTTTATTTACAGGATCATCAAGACGTTCCGGTGCAACCCTCAGTACTCGAAGTGATTAGTTCCAGACAATCATAGACTTCGGTTTGAAGCATTGAAAAAAATCCTGATTGTTGACGATCAGGATTTTTGTGAGGATCAATTTTTAGATATTTAAAAAGTCTGCGTGATTGATGGCAGATAGAGCCTGGTTCACTTCAAAGATTTTTCCACGAATATGTTCGATGCCAAAACTTTGCAGACGTGCAGTGTGCATGTGTAAGTATTTTTCTGCATTGGCTTGGCTGTCAAAGAAATAGATGCCGCCTGCTTCCTGATTGGCACTATTTTCTGTCCATATTTTCCATAGCAAGCCATCTTCCTGATTAATACTTTCGGCAAGTTGCTGATAGGCTTGACTCATTTCTGCCCCAAATGGACCTTGAGAAGGGAAGTCAACTTGAAGAATAACGGCCATGTTTTTACCCTATGCCATAAAAAGATGATTGATCATAACATTTTAAGCTTTTGTATATTATTTTAAAGCAGAAATAAAAAAGCCCACAAAAATGTGGGCTTTTTGATGGAAAAATTACAGTCCGGCAGAGGCTTTAAGCGCTTCCACTTTATCAGTTTTTTCCCAGGTAAATGCAGTGTCTGAACCTTGACGGCCAAAGTGACCATAAGCAGCAGTTTGCTTGTACATCGGTTGAATCAGGTTCAACATGCGGGTAATGCCATATGGGCGCAAGTCAAAGTGCTCACGAACCAATTGAATAATGAATTCTTCAGGCACTTTTGCAGTATTAAATGTATTGATTGAAATAGAAGTTGGCTCAGCAACACCGATTGCATAAGACACCTGGATTTCACATTTATCAGCAAGTCCAGCAGCAACGATGTTTTTTGCTACATAACGACCTGCATAAGCTGCTGAACGGTCAACTTTTGATGGATCTTTACCAGAGAACGCACCGCCGCCGTGACGAGCCATACCGCCGTAAGTATCGACAATGATTTTACGGCCAGTTAAACCACAGTCACCCACAGGACCGCCAATCACAAACATCCCGGTCGGGTTTATATGGAATTTGGTGTCTGCATGGAACATTTCTGCAGGAATGATTTTTTTCACGATTTCTTCAATCACAGCTTCTTTAAGATTGGCTTGTGAAATTTCAGGATCATGTTGGGTAGAAAGTACCACGGCATCCAGACGAACTGGCAGGCCATTTTCATAGGCAAAAGTCACCTGACTTTTCGCATCCGGACGTAACCATGGTAGAGAACCATTGCGACGTAACTCAGCTTGTTTTTCCATCAAGCGGTGTGCATATGAAATTGGAGCTGGCATTAACACGTCAGTTTCACGGCTGGCATAACCGAACATCAAGCCCTGGTCGCCGGCACCCTGATCTTCAGGTTTTTGGCGGTCTACACCCTGAGCAATTTCAGGAGACTGCTTACCAATCATGTTGATTACCGCACAGGTTGAACCATCGAAACCGAGGTCAGAATGGTGGTAACCAATGCCATTTACGGTTTGACGTACAATCGCTTCGAAGTCAACATTCGCTGTTGTTGTGATTTCACCGGCAAGTACTACCGCACCCGTTTTTACAAGCGTTTCACAAGCAACCCGTGCATATGGGTCTTCTTTTAAGATTGCATCCAAAATAGCGTCACTGATTTGGTCAGCCATTTTATCCGGATGGCCTTCGCTTACAGATTCCGAGGTAAATACAGCGTACTCGCGCATAAGTCCTATCACAGTTAATAATTCAAAAGACGCAATATGTTACATCGAGTTGGACTTTTGGACCAGTTCTAGACGATAAAAATGGATGAATTTATTTCAATTCAATGACTTTTTAATTGATATGGGCATCTAAAAAACTGATAAGCCAGTGAAATTGAGTTTGAAAATTGGCATTTAACCTTCATGAATTTTGTTGAGCAAATATTTAATCAGGAATTCAAATGTGAGACTGTTTTGAATTGAAAAACTCTCATGGAGAATAATAAAAGAGCTTTATTATTTAAAAAGATGATAAATATTAGTTGTTTATATTTATTTCCTTGGCTGGGATTTAGACTTGATCCAGCTTGCTGGGAAGAGTTTGAATAAAAGCCATCCAGTAAAAAGAAACCATGAACAGGGGTTAAATTTTTCAGTCAGTTTTATTTGAGCTGAATTTAATTCAGTTTTTTGGGTTTTTGCATATTTATTCATCATTCTCGCGAAACTAAAATTGAGCTGCTTTGATTCTGTATTGGAAATCTATCAAATCATTAGCAAATGAAAATGATTTTATGAATGATAGAGGTCTTGAATGATATATCCACTTGCTAAAAGGCAGCGGACTGTTCGTTCAAATGTCATATATAAGTTTTAAACTCAATAGGTCAAGGCATTTACCTATGTGCCAAGTCCCTGCAAATGATGTGAAATTGAGTTTTGCCTGCATTAAAATATGTCCCGAGGTGAATAAATGCCGAAATGTTGGCTATTAGGCTTTACCCCTTACTGTTTTTTTAAGACAATATAGCCAGCTTTGAATTTTCCTATTCATCATCTTCTTTAAACGATTTAGTTGGACTCTGACCTATGACAACCCCGCTTAACGAACGTCGTATTGCAAACGCAATTCGTGTATTGGCAATGGATGCTGTGCAAAAAGCAAATTCAGGACATCCAGGTGCTCCGATGGGGATGGCAGACATCGCTGACGTGGTTTGGCGTGAATTTTTAAATCACAACCCGCAAAACCCGCAATGGGCAAATCGTGACCGTTTTGTATTGTCTAATGGCCATGGTTCTATGTTGCAATATGCGCTATTGCATTTGACCGGTTATGATCTTTCTATCGAAGATTTAAAATCTTTCCGCCAGTTACATTCTAAAACTCCGGGTCACCCAGAATTAGGTTATGCACCAGGGATTGAAACCACCACTGGTCCATTGGGTCAGGGTATTGCCAATGCGGTTGGTTTTGCTTTAGCTGAAAAAACCTTGGCTGCTCAATTCAACAAAGATGACATCCAGGTTGTAGACCATTTCACTTACTGTTTCCTGGGTGATGGCTGCTTGATGGAAGGTGTTTCACATGAAGCATGTTCACTGGCGGGTACTTTGGGTCTAGGTAAGTTAATTGCTTACTATGACGACAACGGCATTTCTATTGACGGTGAAGTTGAAGGCTGGTTCTCTGACGATACAGAACAACGTTTCTTATCTTATGGCTGGCAAGTGATTAAAGTGGATGGCCACGATAGCGATGCGATCCGTCAGGCAACTGTAGAAGCAAAAGCTGAAACGGCTAAGCCAACCATCATTATCTGTAAAACGATTATTGGTCTGGGTTCACCAAACAAACAAGGTAAAGAAGATTGCCACGGTGCGCCACTGGGTAACGACGAAATCGCATTGACTCGCGAAGCGTTGGGCTGGAAAGAAGAAGCATTTGTGATTCCTGCTGACGTTTATGCAGCTTGGGATGCCAAAGACAAGGGTGCTCAATCTGAATCTGCATGGAATGAAACTTTTGCAGCATATGCCGCAAAATACCCAACTGAAGCAGCTGAACTTAAACGCCGTTTAAGCGGTGAATTACCGGCTGACTTCGTCGCTAAAGCAGATGCTTATATTGCTGAAGTGAATGCAAAAGCAGAAACCATTGCAACCCGTAAAGCCAGCCAGAATGCACTTCAGGCACTTGTACCATTATTGCCAGAGGTTCTGGGCGGTTCTGCTGACCTGGCAGGTTCTAACCTGACGCTTTGGAAAGGTGCGCAAGGCGTACAAGACAATCCGGCGGGTAACTATGTTCACTACGGCGTACGTGAATTTGGTATGACTGCAATTGCCAACGGTGTAGCACTGCATGGCGGTTTCATCCCTTACGTTGCAACATTCCTGATGTTCATGGAATATGCGCGTAATGCAGTACGTATGTCTGCATTAATGAAACAGCGTGTCATCCACGTTTATACCCATGACTCAATCGGTCTGGGTGAAGATGGTCCTACGCATCAACCGGTAGAACAGATCGCCTCTTTACGTGGCACGCCAAACTTAAATACCTGGCGTCCATGTGACACTGTAGAAGCTTCTATTTCATGGAAATCTGCATTGTTACGTAGTGAAGGTCCTACCGCGTTAATTTTCTCTCGTCAAAACTTGCCATTCCAGACCCGTACTCAAGCGCAAATTGAGAACGTTGCTAAAGGTGGTTATGTTCTGGCTGAAGAAAAAGGTGAATTAAAAGCCATCATTATTGCCACAGGTTCTGAAGTTTCATTGGCAATGGAAGCTTATGCGCAGCTTGAAGGTGTGCGTGTAGTGTCTATGCCATGTGCTGAAGAGTTTGTGAAACAGGATGCTGCTTACCGTGAAGCGGTTCTTCCATCTCATATTCGTGCGCGTGTAGCCGTTGAAGCTGCGCATGTGGATTACTGGTGGAAATTCGTGGGTCTGGATGGTCGCGTGATCGGGATGACCACTTACGGTGAATCTGCGCCTGCAAAAGATTTGTTCCAATACTTCGGTATTACCACTGAAGCAGTGGTTGCAGCTGTGAAAGAAATTACCGCTTAATCAATTCGATTAGCCGGTTAAAAGACGCCCCAGTAGAAGGGGCGTTTTTTATTGCAAAATAACGATTTGTAACGAATGATTTAAAGCTACAGGTTTAAAATTAATTCATTCATACAGTATTCAGCCCGGGGTGCATGATTGCCCCAAGTGAGGAAAATATGAGCCTTTATGATCAGATTAATGATGAAATTGTCCTGATGGATGCTGGTGAACAGAAATGGATTGGTGCAGACCTTGAACTTGATGCCATGGTTGCGGTTGAATTGATGCTGCAAGACTTGCAGGAAGACAAGGTAATTAAGATTCGCCGTAAGAATCATGAAAAGCATACCGGCTTGAAGCAAATCGACCGTATTCTGGTTGAAAAGTTGTAAAGATGAAAGACCTTTAAAAAGCCCCAGTCGGGGCTTTGATTATTTTGGACATTTAAAAATCATCAGTTAGGCATAGCTCAATTTTGATGACTTCATCATGATTTTTATAAACTGTATATTTTTGTATGAAATTCTTAATAAAAACAGACAGAAGCGACAAAACCAATAAACTTGTGGATCAGGGTTTAAAACAATTTATGATTGATTATCAATATATTAATGTTATGTGATTGCATCATTTCATTTATAGGGCTAGATAACCGGTAATTGTTCTATTCTTGCAACATATCGTTTTATCTATATCGGTGAATTAAGATAAGAAAGGTATAGACTAATAACCATTCCAAAGCGAGATAATGACACATGAATTTCAAAGCAATAACTTTAGGTTTGGCGGTAGCATCGGTAGCAACATTGTCTTTGGCAAAACCGGTTGCCTATCAGATTGATCCAACCCATACAGCAACTGTATTTAGCTGGAACCATTTTGGTTTTTCTACTCCATCTGCAAACTTTAGCGACATTCGAGGTACCATTAACGTCGATAATGCAAAACCTGCAAATTCATCTGTGAATGTGACTATTCCTTTATCGAGTTTAAATACCAACGTAAAAGCATTGGATGAGCATTTAAAAACAGCAGATTTTTTTGATGCAGCCAAATATCCAAACATCACTTTTAAAAGTACCAAGGTTCAAGCTTTAGGTAAAAACAAATACAAAATCACGGGTAACCTGACCGTAAAAGATGTAACCAAACCGGTGGTTTTAGATGCAGTCTTAAACAAACAGGGCGTACACCCAATGACTAAAGCAGAGTCTATTGGTTTCAATGCAACGACTTCTTTTAACCGTTCAGCATTTGGCGTAGGCGCTTATGTTCCAAATGTGGGCGATAAAATCACGGTAAACATTACCACTGAAGCCTCTGTTCCTGCGAAAAAATAAGTTCGAAGTGGCTCATAAAAAAGCACCATTAAGATGGTGCTTTTTTTTATTGAAATTTTATTTTAAATTGCTGAAATCTGTTGGAGATATGTGTGCAATACAGCCTGTGCCTGCACTTCTAAGGCATGGGCATAGCGTTGATTGTCTGCCCGCAAAGCAGGAATGGAAATATTGGCTTTGCGCAATTCGCAGGTATGGCCAATGAGCCATTTTTCCAGACTGTCTGCTTCAACTTCAATATGGAATTGCAAGGCCAGAATGTTTTTACCCATCGCAAAGGCCTGATTGGGATAAATTGCTGAACTGGCCAATAATTCAGCCTGTTCAGGTAAATCGAAAGTATCGCCATGCCAGTGTAATACCGGGGTATCCATTAAGGGGGCAAGCAGGTTATGTTCAGTATTGGACAGGCTTAAGGGACTCCAGCCAATTTCCTTTTGATGGCCTGCATAGACTTTGGCTCCCAAGGCATGCGCAATCAGTTGGGCACCCAGACAAATGCCTAAAGTTGGCAAATTTTCTTTTAAGCGAACTTTAAGTAAGTCTATTTCTTGTTGTAAGAATGGATAGTCCTCTGTTTCATAAACCCCAATCGGTCCACCTAAAATAATAGTTAAGCCTTTATGCTGAAATGCTTTACTTAAGTCATCTACGCCGGCTTCAAAATAACGTACCCGAAAGCCCAGTTGATAAAATATATCTTCCAATGCACCCAGATCTTCAAAAGCAAGATGCTGAATGGCATAAATGGTGTCGGGAAAGTCTGGAGATGCTGTAGTCATATACTATTTTTCTAAGAGGGCAGGAATAAGTGCAATTTAGCCTGAATAGCCAGAAAAATGAAGATTTCTCTTGGATTGTTTGCAATTTAAAGCAAAAAAAGCGAACCGAAGTTCGCTTTTGATATCCTTTATACAAGGTTATGTTAGAAGAAGCCCATTGGCTTGGTGGCATAGCTGACCAACAAGTTTTTGGTTTGCTGATAATGATCTAGCATCATCTTGTGGTTTTCACGTCCGATCCCTGATTTTTTATAACCACCGAAAGCGGCATGCGCAGGGTAGATGTGATAACAGTTGGTCCATACACGACCAGCTTCAATTGCACGGCCCGCACGGTAAGAGGTATGCGCAGAACGTGACCAGACACCCGCACCCAAACCATAAATGGTGTCATTGGCAATTCGGATGGCATCATCAAAATCTTTAAAGGTGGTCACTGCCAGTACCGGTCCAAAAATTTCTTCCTGGAATGTACGCATGTCATTGGTACCTTTGAAAATGGTCGGCTCAATGTAGAAGCCTTGGCCCACTTCACGGCGTTCACCGCCACCAGTCAGCAATTCAGCACCTTCTTCACGGCCTGTGGCAATACAGCCCAAGATTTTATCCTGCTGCTCTTGCGATGCCTGAGCACCAATCATGGTGTCGGTATCCAGCGGATGACCGGTTTTAATGCGTTTTACCCGCTCTACTGCCATCTCCAGGAACTGGTCAGCAATACTTTCCTGAATTAACGCACGTGATGGACAGGTACAGATTTCCCCCTGGTTCAGCGCAAACATGGTAAAGCCTTCCAGCGCTTTTTCCAGGTAGTCATCTTGCTGAGCCATGATATCTTCAAAGAAAATGTTTGGTGATTTACCGCCCAACTCTAGTGTGACTGGAATAATATTTTCGGTTGCATATTGCATGATCTGCTGACCCACAGCTGTTGAGCCGGTAAATGCAATTTTGGCAATACGCGGGTTGGTAGCCAGTGGGCGGCCCACTTCAATGCCATAACCGTTCACAACGTTTAGTACGCCTGCCGGTAGCAGGTCCTGAATCAGTTCAACCAGGACCAAAATACTTGCCGGAGTTTGCTCAGCAGGTTTTAAAACAATACAGTTACCCGCAGCCAGAGCCGGTGCCAGTTTCCAGGTCGCCATTAAAATCGGGAAGTTCCACGGAATGATCTGTCCGACCACACCTAAAGGCTCATGGAAATGGTAGGCAATGGTATCTTCGTCGATTTCTGAAATGCCGCCTTCCTGTGCACGGATACAGCCGGCAAAATAACGGAAATGGTCAATCGCCAAAGGAATGTCTGCCGCCAGGGTTTCACGAATCGGCTTACCATTATCCCAGGTTTCTGCAACCGCCAACAGTTCCAGATTGGCTTCTAAACGGTCGGCAATTTTTAACAGGATATTGGAACGGGTAGTCGGAGAGGACTTGTTCCATTGTGCTTTGGCTTTATGCGCTGCATCGAGTGCCAGTTCGATATCTTCAACGCTTGAGCGCGGAACTTTGGTGAAGGCTTTGCCATCTACAGGAGAAATATTGTCAAAGTATTCTCCTTTTACAGGAGCGACCCATTGTCCACCAATGAAGTTTTCATACTGGGCCTTAAACTGAACTTTTGAACCGGGTTGATTAGGATCGACGTAACGCATATGTATTTTCCTTTGCTTATTCTCGTGTGGAGAAGCTGTATCTACAGCTTTGGTATAAGGTACTTTTGTACATTATTTGATTAGCATACAGGGAATAAGGTTGGAGAAAGGTTGGAGACAAGAAGGTTTACAATCTTTCCAAACAGTCTTAAAAAATAAAGATTACAGTGGATGTAAGTCATGAATTGTTGTGAGAATAAGGAATGATGAATAAGCAAAGTTTGATGCAAAAAAGACAGAAAATTGAGCAATTTAGACAAAGTAGCAGTCTTTCTCCCTTGCACGCGGAACAATTGGGCCAAAGCATTGTCAGTTCCTGGCAACGCTCAACTTCTGCTGAAATCCCAAAAGATCGTGCAGCTGCGCCCTTGGTTCATTTACAAAAAGAAACCTATCCTTCGGGCCTGGCACAAGCCCTGCAACATTGTATGCAGGATTTAAAACATATTGCTGAACAATCTTCCATGGTGCTGGCGGTTGGAGATATCGGCAGTACCATCATCTGGACAGCGTCGAGCCCACAAATGCAGCGTGCAGCCGAAAGCGTGCATTTTATCGAAGGCGGGCAGTGGCGCGAGGAACTGGTCGGAACCAATGCCTTGGCTTTATCACTTAAAACCCAGCAGTCGAGCTGTGTGTTTTCCAATGAGCATTACATGTCTTCCATTCATGATTGGGTCTGTTATGCAGCACCGATTGTTGATCCCTATTCCAAACAGGTTTTAGGGGTGATTGACCTGTCGACCACCTGGCAAAAGCATAATAGTCTGGGCCTGCTTGCAGCTGAACGCTGTGCCTCGATTATTCAGTCGGCATTACTTGAATATCAAAAACAGCGCCTGTTTATCCGGGCTTTTTCCGTGCCGCAAGTGTTGTTTAATGGCAAGGTCCTGGTGCTCACGCCAAGACAAATCGAAATTTTGACCATTCTGGCTTTGTGTCCGCAAGGTTTAAGCCTGGACAGTTTACATCAGGCCTTATACGGTGAACGCAAAGTCAGCATCGGCACCTTAAAGGCAGAAATGTCACAGTTGCGCGATATTCTAGGCGGTATGCTGGGTTCCAGGCCTTATCGTTTATTGGCACATGTCGAAGCTGACTTTTTACTGACCGAACAGTCTCTTGATGCCGGATATATCGATTCTGCCTTAAAACTGTGTACCGGTGTTTTTCTGGCAAAAACGGAAAGCCCATTTTTATGTGCCTGGCGTGATTGTCTGGAATCGCGTTTAAGTCATGCCATTTTTAAAGCCAATGAAACCGATGTTTTGCTTAAACACGTGGCACATTTTCCAGAAGCGATTGATGCGGTGGAGCGCTTGATTGAACTGATGCCAAAAACTCACCCCGTGCATCAAACCTTGCTGAAATATAAAGACAATTAATGCTGATATCGGATAATTGTCTTTATAAGCCTTTCTGCTTTAACCATTCAAACAGTTGTTGATAGACAGTTTCGCGCACCGATTTTTCTGACAGTACCAAGTCATGTAAGCCATCTTTTATTTCGCTGATGGTGACATCTCCTTTTATTTTTTGGGCATATTTTTTTATGTGCTTGACATCTAGAATTACATCACTGGTTTGAGCATATTTATGCCATTTTTTCGGATTTTTGGTTTGATGGGAATGCATCACCAAAGTCGGGACATTTAAGCTCACGCCTTGATGAATTTCCTTTTGTGCTTCAAAAATGGCCCGGACAAAACTCAGGCGAACCATAGGATAAGTGACTTGTTTCCATTCCAGATTAAAGTCCCATTCTCCCTTCAAGCTGTGGTGCAGACTGGTCACATACCATTTATTCAGTTCGCTGGGGAACTTTAAATCCGGGCAGATTTTGCCGACGCGACTTAAATTAGGCAGCCCCAATTTTTTCTTGATCGGGTTCATATTAAAGTCGTAAAAGGGACTATTGACCCAAAGTGCTTTAATTAATGGATGATCGGGATGATGGGCGGCATAAAGTGTGGTGGTCAAGCCGCCAGTCGAATGTCCACAGAGCAGCACCGCATCATGTCCTTCTGCACCTATAATGTCTAAGGCTTGGCTAATCTCGGCATCATATTCCGACATTTCGCGGACGTTATAATATTTTTGATGGGGCAAATGTGAGCGGCCATATTTGCGTAAATCTAGCGCATAAAAGTCAAAACCATGCTGGTTAAACCGTTCTGCCATTTCGGTTTGAAAAAAATAATCAATAAAACCATGAATATATAAAACAGCTTTAGGGGTGGTTTGCGCTGCTTTTTTTCGAATTAAAGTTGCAGTGGCTTGACCTTCATAATCATCGGGAAAGTCCAGCGTGGCCTGTTCATAGCCTGGACCTAATACATCCAGCTGGTAAAGCGGTTCAAGGGTGCCATTTGTGATTGTACCATTTGTCATTGTTATACTCATTTGGAAACATCGGTTTTTCTTATCCTTCATGATGGGCAGTAATTTGTCAAATTGAATTATTTTAATAAAAAAAAGCAACCCCATTCCTGACCCCGTGTTATACAGGGTCCAAGGGATCAGTTGAGGAAACAGCCGGTTCAAGACGATTTCCTCAGCCGCTCCAGACTGGAACGGGAATGTGGGTTGCCAAAAATGTAAGTCAAAAGATAGGAGAGAAGACTTACATGGAGGTCTATACGGCTGCTTTAAAATCGACTACCGATGCATTGGATTTCAAAGCTGCCTTAAAGATATCGACCACTTGTGCATGTGTGGCTTTACGCGGGTTAGTCAGCATGCAGGCATCTTTCTGTGCATTTTCAGACATGATGCCTAAATCAGCTTCTTTTACCCCCAGTTCGGCTAAACCTGATGGAATACCGATTGAGGCTGAAAGCTGGCGAATTGCCTGGATGGCTTCATATGCCGCTTCAGTTATGGTTAAGCCCTCTGTATTTACCCCCATGAGCTGGGCAATTTTGGCATAACGGTCAGGGCAGGCAATCAGGTTAAACTCGCAGACATGCGGCAGCAAAATGGCATTACATACACCGTGCGGCAAGTTATAGAAACCGCCGAGCTGATGCGCCATGGCATGCACATAACCGAGCGATGCATTGTTAAAAGCCATGCCTGCAAGATATTGTGCATAGCTCATGGCATCACGCGCTTCCAGGTTTTCACCATTGGCAACGGCAGGGCTGAGCCATTCGCTAATCATGCTAATCGCTTTTTCTGCGCAGGCATCGGTAATGGGAGTGGCAGCTGTAGAGACATAAGCTTCAACGGCATGCGTCAAGGCATCCATACCGGTTGCTGCAGTTAAGGCCGCAGGTTTTGCCACCATCAGTTTAGGATCATCAATCGCAATCAATGGGGTGCAGCGCCAGTCCACAATCGCCATTTTTACATGGGTTTCGGTATTGGTAATAATACAGAAACGCGTCATTTCAGATGCCGTACCGGCTGTAGTGTTAATCGCAATCAGCGGCGTCATTGGAACTGTACTTTTATCGATCCCTTCGTAGTCACGAATATGACCGCCACCCGCTGTCACCAGGCCAATGCCTTTGGCACAGTCATGCGATGAACCGCCACCCAAGGACACAATAAAATCACAGGCATGCTCGTTATAGGCCTGTACGCCGTTATGCACGTTGATATCGGTTGGGTTAGGCTCTGCGCCCGGGAAAATGTGACTGTCTACACCAGCATCTTTTAAGTAGGCGGCAATGGTATCTGCCACACCAAATTTGAACAGACCGGCATCAGTTACAATTAAGGCTTTTTTTGCGCCTAAACTTTGTGCCTTTGCGCCAATTTCTTTGGCACAGCCTGGACCGAAAAGTGAAACACAGGGAATATAAAAACCGTTGGTTTGATCTGCAATATTTTTAAAAGCCATGGTGCGATTCCTTCTACCATTCGTTGTATTATCGGTGACCCTCACCGTGATTTGAGTATTCAATGAAGCGTAAAAAAATCCCACCTACCAAAAACCTACCATTTAAATTTTAGATATTTTTGATGCAGGAATTGTAGAAAATTAAAATGTGGAAGGGGGTTGGAATTAGCTTGAATGAATGATAAAACTTTTAGAGTGAAAGATAATTTTAAAAATCATTTTTTAGGAACAAGAAAAAGTTAAGGACAAATCTGAAAGTGCGATACAGATATTTTTCTTTTATGAATAGATTATCTTTCATTGAAAAAAATATTTTATTTATATGAATATTATGATGAAGTGTAGGGGGATGTATGGAAGCCACACAAAATAAAGATGTCAAATTATTACATGCCATACATAAAATTTTACTGCAGGAATGGGATCCCTTGGGGATTTGCTGTAACCCTTCCATGCGGGATGAATATGAGGATTATTTACCCAAAATTTTTAATATGCTGAATGAAAATGCAAGCGAGTCTGAAATTTTTGACTATCTCTGGCGTATTGAACATAAGGTCATAGAGCAAAAAGGAAATAAGCAACATACTTTAAGAATAGCGAGTTTGCTTAAGGGACTGTCGGTTTAAAGCTCAAATGAATGAGACAATTGAGTAGCCCATAGCAAAAGGGCGATCAACTTCATCCACAACAGGCGTAAATACAACGAATAGCTTGTGATAAAAACCGGTGTCTGGAACTAATGCTGATCAGTTAAGGAGTTTAGAAATAAACTCTTTAATTTTTTAGTAAGTCATGGCGGAGTCTTACCATTTTCAATCAAACCCTTGCAGCTCATTTGTTACTTTGGTTTCGCCCAAAGTAACCAAAGGCATTTGTCCTCCGCAAAACTCGTCAACTACTATCAACTAGAAAATTTGTCGCAGAAACAATCATTTTTTATTATAGTCCGGCCTCAAACAGTTGCGGATGACTTTCCTACATATCAAATATAATCATGAATTTAAAAAAGAAAAATGCCAGTCAATTTCTTAACTGACTGGCATTAATGTCTGGCACCGGTTTTTATCTTTCAGTTTAGAATTTCTTTTCTACACTGAGTAGTACACTGGGAATGGCCTGATTCACCCGTGATTCATACAGGCTGCCATCAGATTGATTATTTAAACGCTCTTTATAATCTGTACTCAAGATATTGCGTGCACTCAGGGTCGTTGCCCAACCATCATCAAAGCGTTTTGTCACACTGATATCCATATTGACGCGCTCATTGCTGGTACGGTCATAGGGCTGGTTATCCAGGGCACGGGTAAATTCAGGAACATAGTTCAGATTGATACTGCTGGAAACACGCCAAGGCTGATAGTTATAAGACAAACCGGCACTTGCTGTATAAGGGGCCACATCACTGGCTAAACGTTCCTGATGATTGGCATCTTCAATTTTTGCGCGTACCGTCGACAGTTGACCATTCAACATCAATGAATGCCCATTTTCCGTTTGTTTCAATGCATAGCGAGCAGCAACTTCAACCCCGTAGGTGGTGGCATTGTCCTGGTTAATCGGTCTTTCAACAAAACGGCCGTTTTCCTGACGAATCACTTTCTCAATATAGTCGTCAATTTCACGTTGATAGGCTGTGATGTTGATACCGCCTGCCGGGGTGTTATAACCCAGGGTCGATTCAAAGGCAGTAATTTTTTCCGGACGTAAATTTGGATTGCCGCCCCGGTCCGGGTTATTCAGGCTGCCGGCATCGCTGTCGGTAGAAATTGAAACCGTAGGCAGCAGCTGGTCGGTTTTTGGACTGCGGAATGCCTGGCTGATATTGGTTTGCAGTGACCAGTGATCATCAAAATCGAAGCGATGAGCCAAAACAGGGCTGAAGTGCTGGTCACTATAATCCACCAGTCCGGAACGATTGATCCATTCCTGACGTGCCCCCAGGGTGAGGGTTTGCCGGTCGGTAAATTTCCAGCTGCCTTCGGTATAGAGTGCATAACGCTGTTCATCGAGTGTATCGGCAATATTGCTTTCAAGCTCACTGGAACGAAGATCCATACCAAACTTCAGTTGTCTGTTTTCATCAAACTTACGCACCCCATCATAAGCCGCCCCATATTCATTCACGGTTTCATCCGTATAGCTGCTGAATAGTGGCGATCGGGTCGATTCGGTTTCATTCTGCTGTTCTACAGAAAGACGAATCTTGTCCGAGTTGCCCTTGTCCTTGCGTTCATAACGGGTATTTAAACGGATGCTGTCATTCTTGTCGTTTTGCATCTGATCACCGCGGCTACCGTCACTTTCATTGTTGCGATAGAACAGTTCGGCAACCAGTTTTTGCTGGTCATCCAGTTCATATTCAACACGCGGTGTCAGCATTTGTGATTTGCGTTCAGTAACGCGTTTTTGTTCACGTGTTTCATTACTGGTTTGAGTCTGGGTGATCGAAGTGGTGTCATTCCACATCTGGTTGGCAGACATGCTGTATAGCCAGGCATTATCACGACCATCGGCCTGAACACTGATATTTTTACGTTGTTCTTCTTTTTGATCTGATTTCGCCAAACCATAGCCGGCACGGATCGTTCCGCTGATGCGGGCATCATCCAAGGGTTGTTTCAGAATAATATTGATGACGGCGGAAGATGCCACAGAGGCCTGAGCGACACTTGGCTGTTTAGTAATTTCAATCCGTTCAATCATGTCCGGGGTGATGCTGTCCACCACCGACATGCCTCCACGCGGGCCGCCTTGAACAGGTTCGCCGTTGATTAAAAATACCGGGGCACCGCCACCCCGAAAACGCATACCTGAAGCACCGCCACCTCCACGCGGACCTTGTCCTGGCACGGGCATCTGAAAACCGGCTGCACGACGTAGGGCATCATTTACCGACTGATCGCCAAATTGCAGCATTTCTTCCCGAGTGACAATGGTTTTCGCCACCGCACTGATATCCGGGTCTTTGGCCTGGGCGGGTGCAGCTTCAAATTTTAAAGTCGCCAGGGTTTGTACCGGAGCGGCCTGGGGGGCACTGCTGTCTGTTGTAGTTGTATCTGCGGTGCTATCGGCAGCCCAAGTGGGGGACATAAAAGCAAACAAGGCACAGCTTAATGCACTTAATTTCCAACGCGGCTGTATGCGTTTCATTATTCAATGTTCCAGATGTCGTTTGGCGCGTAAGATAACGTAAAAATGTGGAGAAAAATTGTGGAAAATCGCGCAAATAAAAATAAAAGATCAAACGTGGATTCAACTGAAATCTAACCAAAATGAATCATTTAGCCCCAGCTGCCTGTTCAGGTGAGTAAGCGGGGGCATTGGTCCAATAGAAATGGTTTTTTAAGGATCGAAAGATAAAATACAGTTCTGGCTGATCTGGTCAATACTCTGGTCACTCAGGCGAATCTGGTCCCATTTCAGCATTTGCTGAATCAGCCAGTGAAAATCTTCCAGTTTGGGTGCTGATGATTCATTCACAAAGTTACGGATAATTGTCTGAATGGAGTGGAATTTTTTTACATGGATGCTGTCAGAGCATTGAAATTGCACAATATTGAAATCCATCAGCATTTTCCAGACCTCGGTATAGTCGTCAAGCACCTGTAATTCCTGCTGTGCTTTTTCAATCGCCGCCACTAAAGCACGATGCGTATGCGGATGTTGTGCTGCCCAGTCGGCAGTGACTGCCAGCACCTTATCGGCCACCTTGGGAATAATCTCCTGACTGCTGGCCACAATCTGGCTGAGTCCCAACAGTTCTCCTTGTGTGTTCCACGGTTCTCCGACACAGAAACCGTCAATCACATGACTCCTCAAGGCTTCGACCATATAAGGAGGCGGAAGGGTCGTGAGCTTGATTTTTTCTGCAATTTCAAGATTGGCAAGGGCTAACCACTCTCTTAAGCAATAATGATGAATCGACTGCTTAAATACATGCGCCAGCTGAATCGGTTGCTGTGCTTGTATGGCTGAAACAACTTTCTCGGCCGATTGCCGGGCATGATCTTGTTCTGAAATCTGCAGATCAAAACACAATTTCTGACTCAGACTGATAAAGGCACGGTTATGGCTGAGGACCAATGCCGTTTGCAAGGGAATACCCAGCTGGTCTTCGCCTAGTGCTGCGGCAGGAAGCATGGCAGACAGGCAATGGGCTGCATCCAGAAAGCCAAAGGCCAGCCGGTCTCTTAAACTTGCCCATGAGGCTTCCTTGACGAGCGTTATTTCCAGGCCACGCTCTGCAAAGAAGCCACGCTGTTTGGCCCAAAGCACGGCGACACAGTCAAGCAAAGGAATGTAGCCAATCTGGATTTGGGTTTTTTCTAAATCTGTCATGGCTTATTCCTTGAATTGGTTTTGTAACAGTTGTTGGGCATCCAGTAAGCGCCGTGCCATTTCGCCAATGGTCATACGGTGGCTCATGGCATTTTTTCTGAGTAATTGAAATGCCTGTTCTTCCGTCAGGGAATGCAATTGCATCATCAGCACTTTGGCTTGATCGACCACTTTACGGTCGGCCAGTTTATTTTTGGTCTCTTCCAGATCATCCAGTAATTTTTTATGCTTTTTATACTGTGCAATCGAAATTTCCAGAATGTTTTGCAGTTTTGCCGGATCAATGCCATCCACGATATACGCCGTGACTCCGGCATCAATGGCGCTTTTAATGGTGTCTTTATGACTGTTTTTAGTAAACAGCACGGTGGGTAAATCGAACTGGCTGACACAACTTTCAATAATGTCACGATGGGGATGATCCATATCCAGCAAAATCACATCGGCATGTAACTGTTCTAAACGGAACAGGCTTAAATGGTCGATGGTCAGGCAAGCCACCACCTCGAAATGATGTTCGATCAGGGACGCTTTTATATAGTTGGCACGTTCTTGATCGTCATCAATCAGTGCAATTTTCAGTTTTGGCATATTGAGCTAAATACCATCAAGCAGAGCCAGAAAAATTTCTCCCTAAATGAAAGCAATTTAAATGCCAAAATTAATAAATTTCTTTTTTTATATAAAAATCAGACATAAAAGTTGAATGTTATCTGGTGCTGCCCCGTCTTGATGCAAAAATGCGCCATGAGGAAGCACAAGTGCAGTTGCTAAGACGAGCCAATTGGATATTCAAAAGGGAAGACGAAGAATTTCACCAGTTTGAATAATGATAAAAATTAAATAAAAAATGATTAAAAATAATAAGTTGGTCGTTTTATTTTATTGTTGGCACAGTCATTGCTTATTCTCTGGTGAGTCAAAGACGACTCTAAAAAAATTTGTAAGACGGCCAACGACGTCCGTTCTGATCGAATCTGTTATGCAGCTATCCGTATGGCAGATAACCCAATACGTTCAGTTCAGGAAGGAGAAGGCCATGTCTTCAAATTTATATGAAAAAAAAGCAACAAAAATAAGTCTTTTTAGTTTTAACAGCGCAGCAATGAGAGCCTTCCACATGAGTTGGCTCGCCTTTTTTGTCTGCTTCTTTGCCTGGTTTGCCTGTGCACCGCTCATGCCGGTAATTGCCGGTGAATTTCATCTCACCAAAGACCAGATTGCCAATATCAATATTGCTGCCGTTGCCATTACCATTTTAGTCCGGCTGATTGTGGGACCTTTGTGTGACAAGTATGGTCCACGCAAAACCTATACCGCATTGCTGGTCATTGGCAGTATTCCGGTGTTTGGCGTGGCATCGGCCAACAGTTATGAATCATTCCTGTTTTTCCGCTTGCTGATAGGCGCGATTGGTGCCAGCTTCGTCATCACCCAATATCACACCAGTATTATGTTCGCACCGAATGTGGTGGGTACGGCCAATGCGGCATCAGCAGGTTGGGGGAATGCGGGTGGTGGTGCCACACAGGCGTTGATGCCATTAATGCTTGCTGCTTTGGTGATGTTCGGTGTTGAGCAAGCTATGGGCTGGAGAATTGCACTGATTGTTCCGGGCTTGATGATGCTGATTGTCGGTGCGCTGTACTGGAAATTTACCCAAGACTGTCCGCAAGGCAACTTTAAGGAACTTCGTGCGCAAGGCATTCAAGTCGGAAGTGAGAAAAAAGGTGGCATAGCAATTCTCATGCATGCTGCACGTAACTACCGCGTCTGGATTCTGTTTGGTGCTTATGCGGCGTGCTTCGGTATTGAAATCTTCATTCATAACATTGTGGCGATGTACTACGTTGAACATTTCAGCTTTGGCTTAAAAGAAGCCGGTATGGCGGCGGGGATCTTTGGTTTACTGGCCCTGTTTGCCCGTGCTTTGGGTGGCATCGTTTCAGACAAGGTAGCCACCAAAAAAGGCCTGGATGGCCGTACCAAAGTGCTATTTGCCATGATCCTGATGGAAGGCCTGTTCCTGATCGTGTTCTCACAAATGAATACCGCAGTTCTTGCAATTCTTGTCATGACGGTATTTGCACTCTTCACTCATATGGCCTGTGGCGCCACCTATGCGCTGGTTCCTTTCATTGACCGTGATGCTCTAGGCGGTGTGGCCGGCATTATTGGTGCAGGCGGCAATGTTGGTGCCGTGGCAGCAGGTTTCTTGCTCAAAGGCATGCTGGATATTCAAACCACGTTAATGGTGCTGGGTGGCCTGGTTGTGATTGCAGCAAGTTTTGTTCTGATGATCCGTTTCTCGGTTGAACATAAAGAGAAGGAACAAAAATTGTTTGAACAGGCAGTACTTGAACGCAACAACATGGCTTAAATAGATTAAAAGAATAGGAGAAACAATATGAAACTGGTAATGATTGGCCATGGCATGGTTGGACACAAATTTATTGAATCCGTGCTTGAACATGCAGGGGATGAGGTTGAAATCACCATCTTGGCAGAAGAACCGCGTTTAGCCTATGACCGTGTACATTTAACCGAATATTTCACTGGTAAATCAGCCAAGGACTTAACGCTTTGCCGTGCAGATTTTGCTGATGCCTATGGAATAGATCTGCGCTTAAATACCAAGGCAACTGCCATTGATCGTTTAAATAAAACAGTCACGACCAGCCATGGTGATGTGATTACTTATGACAAATTGGTGCTTGCAACCGGTTCATATGCTTTTGTTCCTCCTATTCCAGGTAATGACCGCGAGAACTGTTTTGTTTACCGTACCATTGAAGATCTGGATGCGATTCGTGCCGCGAGTTTAAATGCCAGGACCGGTGTGGTGATCGGTGGTGGTTTGCTGGGGCTGGAAGCGGCCAAAGCCCTTCGTGACCTGGACCTGGAAACCCATGTGGTGGAATTTGCCCCACGCTTGATGGCGGTGCAAATTGATGACCTGGGCGGTAAGGTTTTACGTTCCAAAATCGAAAACCTGGGCGTGAAAGTTCATACCCAAAAAGCCACTTCTGCAATTGAAGACGGCGTGAATGCCAAGCATGTGATGAAGTTTGGTGATGGTTCAGAGCTGGAAACCGATATTATTCTGTTCTCTGCGGGTATTCGCCCGCGTGATGAGCTGGCACGTCAAAGTGGCCTGGCAATTGGTGAGCGTGGCGGTATTGTGATTAATGATTACTGCCAGACTTCAGATGTGGACATTTACGCCATTGGTGAATGTGCCCTATGGCAAAACAAGATTTTTGGTCTGGTGGCACCAGGCTATGACATGGCGCGTATTGCAGCAAAACATGTCATGGATCAGGCCTGTAATTCATTTGCCGGTGCAGACATGAGCACCAAGCTGAAACTGATGGGTGTTGATGTAGCCTCTGTAGGCGATGCGCATGCCATGACGCCAAATGCGCTCAGCTATTTCTATGCCGATGAAGATGCCATGATCTATAAAAAGATTGTGGTAAATAGCGAAAAAACCAAGCTGCTCGGAGCTGTGCTGGTGGGTTGTGCCAAGGAATATAACGACCTGCTGCAAATGATGCTGAATGGACTGGAAATTCCGGAAAATCCTGAAAGCCTGATCATGCCAGGCTATGCGCAATCTACCGCCAAAGCGGGTGGTAGCGGTGTGGATCTGCTTCCAGATAGCGCCACCATCTGTTCATGTAATAACGTCTCAAAAGCCGATATCTGTTCTGCGATAGCCGAAGGTTCAACTTCGCTGGGTGCCCTGAAAAAATGTACCAAAGCCGCAACAGCGTGTGGCGGATGTGCACCTTTAGTCACTCAGGTATTGAAGTCGGAGTTGCAACGCCAAGGCGTAACGGTGAATAACCATCTTTGTGAACACTTTGCCTATTCACGCCAGGAGCTGTATCACCTGGTACGGGTCAATGAAATCAAGACCTTCGATGACCTGATTCAGCAACACGGTCATGGTCTCGGTTGCGATATCTGCAAGCCGACTGCGGCAAATATCCTGGCATCTTGCTGGAATGACTTTGTATTGAAGCCAAGCCATGCAGGACTGCAAGACAGTAATGACTACTATCTGGGCAATATTCAAAAAGACGGTTCTTATTCAGTCGTGCCACGTATGGCGGGTGGTGAAGTCACGCCTGAAGGTCTGATCGCAATTGGTCAGATTGCCAAAGAATATGGTTTATATACCAAACTCACGGGTGGGCAGCGTGTCGACATGTTTGGTGCACAAGTGCATCAACTGCCTGAAATCTGGGAAAAACTGATCAATGCGGGATTCGAGTCCGGGCATGCTTATGGTAAATCCTTACGTACCGTGAAATCCTGCGTGGGGAGTACCTGGTGCCGTTACGGGGTGGATGATTCGGTCGGCTTGGCCATCTTCCTGGAAAACCGCTACAAAGGTCTGCGCTCTCCACACAAGCTGAAAATGGCAGTGTCTGGCTGTACCCGTGAATGTGCCGAAGCGCAAAGTAAAGATGTCGGTGTGATTGCCACAGAAAAAGGCTGGAACCTGTATGTATGCGGTAATGGCGGCATGAAACCACGTCATGCAGAACTGCTGGCATCGGATCTGGATACCCAGACTTTAATCAAATATATCGACCGTTTCTTCATGTTCTATATCCAGACAGCAGACCGTTTGCAACGTACTTCGGTATGGCGTGACAACCTGGAAGGCGGCCTGGATTATTTAAAAGATGTGGTGGTGAATGACTCGCTGGGTCTGGCGGCAGAACTGGAACGCCGTATGAACCATGTGGTGGGCACCTATCAGGATGAATGGCGTACCGCGGTGCAAGACCCTGAAGTCCGTAAACGCTTTAAAACCTTTATCAATGCAAAAGTTGAGCAGCAAAACGATCCGCACATTCAATTTGCAGAAGTTCGCGGGCAAATTCGTCCAAAAACTGAAGCTGAGCGTGATGTGACACGTATTCCTGTTGTTGAAGCTTAAAAGAATAAAGGAGAAAGAAGATGACAATATTTAAAGAGATGAATAAAACCCATGAGCTGGAATGGCTGGAAATTTGTGCATTGGATGACATTACCCCAAATACCGGTGTGGGTGCATTAATTGACAATCAGCAAATTGCCATTTTCCGTGTCGGTAATGAAAAACGGGTCTATGCCTTAAGTAACCAGGATCCGTTTAGTCAGGCTTTTGTGATGTCGCGCGGCATCATTGGCGATCTGCAAGGCGAGCGTGTCGTGGCCTCTCCAATCTATAAACAGCATTTCAGTCTGGCAACGGGCCGCTGTCTGGAAGATAAAGACCAGAAACTGCTGGTATTCCCAAGCAAGATTGAAAACGGCAAAGTCTGGATCAGTCCAACACCGCAAAAAACCTATATCACCAATAACGGCAGCTCTCAGGAAAAGATGAAACTGGTCTTGATCGGCAATGGATTGGCGGGGATGCGTTGCCTGGAAGATTTACTGGATATGGCACCGGATCGCTATGAAATTACCGTGATCGGTGAAGAGCCTTGGGGGAACTACAATCGCATCATGCTTTCACCGGTGTTGTCGGGCGATAAAACCATTGATGACATCATGCTGCACCCGCATGCCTGGTATAGCGATAAAAATATCCGCTTTATTGCCGGCGATGCCGCGGTGAAAATCGACCGTCCACGCAAGCAGGTTTATACCGAAAAAGGCGAAATTGTAGATTATGACCGCCTGATTCTGGCGACCGGTTCCAAACCTTTCGTTCCACCGATTCCGGGAAGTGACTTAAAAGGTGTGCTCAGTTTCCGTGACATTTACGATGTCAATACCATGCTGGATTATTGCAAGTCTAAACAGAATGCCGTGGTGATTGGCGGCGGTCTGCTAGGTTTGGAGGCTGCATATGGCCTGAAACAACGTGGCATGAATGTAACGGTGTTGCATCTGATGGACCGGATTATGGAACGTCAATTGGACAGTCGTGCCAGCAGCTTGTTAAGGCAGAGTATTGAAGCAAAGGGTATCAATATCATGACTCAGGCCAATACCGAACAACTGATTGGCGAAGACGGTCATGTGAAGCAAATCCAGCTGAAAGATGGCACTGTTTTAGATGCTGACCTGGTGGTTTTTGCTGTGGGCATTCGTCCGAATATGGCTCTGGCACAGAGTGCAGGTTTACGCTGTAACCGCGGCGTGCTGGTGAATGACACCATGCAGACCTTTGACCCGAGTATTTATGCGGTCGGTGAATGTATTGAACACCGTAGCCAAACCTTCGGTCTGGTTGAACCACTTTGGGGCCAGGCTTTCATTTGTGCCTCACATCTGGCAGAGCATGGTAGCCTGACCTTTAAAGCACCGACGGTTCCAACCCAGCTCAAGGTCAGTGGCTGTGATGTATTTTCAGCTGGCAACTTTGAACCGCAGGACGATTACGAAGACATTATCTTGAATGATGAAAAGCGTCAGATCTATAAACGCATTATTATTCAAAAAGATAAAGTCATTGGTGCAGTGCTGTTTGGCGATACGGAAGATGGTGCGTGGTATGCAGAACTGATTTCAGACCAAACGCCAATCAGTAATATTCGTAATAAATTGCTGTTTGGTAAAGATTTTGCATTAAAGAAAGCAGGTTAATCACATAAGTGGTATTTGTTCAATTTTAAATATTTGCACAGCCACATTTTGTCTTAATGAGTAAAGAGTAATTGCGTAGGCATGATCTTACTTTTGAAAGATCAAAAGTAACAAAAATCTTTGTTTCCCATACATTACGTCCTGTAATGATGGGAAACGGTGGCATCCATGCCACCTCGACAGAATATATGCTTACGTGAACTCTAAAGATTTAGATAGCTTGGAAAATAGAAGAAATTATTCAAGTGAATTTATTCGATAGAAAGGAGCATCCATGAATAGTATCCCTGTGATGGAACTGCATAGCTCCACAGAAATAAATACGAAAATCACCAATACCACCTGTCCCTATTGTGGGGTGGGATGCGGTGTCACTGCGACTATACAGGACACAGCTTTGGGTCGAAAAGTGTCGGTTGCAGGGGATGTTAACCATCCCTCCAACTACGGAAAACTCTGCATTAAAGGCAGCAATCTGGCCGATACCCTGGGACTTGAAACCCGTGTCCTTCATCCCATGCTGGGCCGTAAGCAACAGCGGGAAAAGACCGACTGGAATAGCGCGACTGATTTAATTGCCCATAAGTTTCAGCAATGTATTGACCAATACGGGCGTGACAGTATTGCCTTTTATGTGTCCGGGCAATTGCTGACGGAAGACTATTATGTGGTGAATAAATTCGTGAAGGGCTATTTGGGCACGGCCAATATTGATACCAATTCACGACTCTGTATGTCTTCAGCTGTAGCAGCCCATAAACGTGCTTTCGGTGAAGATATTGTTCCCGCGAGCTATGCAGATTTTGAACATAGCGACATGGTGGTCCTGGTCGGTTCCAATACGGCATGGTGTCATCCGGTTTTATATCAACGCATCATGAAAGCCAAAGCGCAGCGCGACCTGTTTGTGGTGGTGATTGACCCGCGTTTTACCAGTACCTGTGAAGCGGCAGACCTGCATTTGCCAATTTTACCGGGGCAAGATGTCGTATTATTCAATGGCCTTTTGCAATATCTGGCGCAAAATGGTCATGCAGATCAAGATTTTATTGCTGCATATACCCAAGGCTTAGAGCAAGCTTTAACACACAGCCAAACTGAATCGTCCATTGAAGATGTGGCGGTACGTACCGGTATTTCACTTGAAAAACTGCAAACTTTTTATGAAAAATTTGCCCAAACTGAAAAAGTGATGACCCTGTTTTCCATGGGGGTGAATCAGTCTTCGCAAGGGGTGAATAAAGCCAACAGCATAACCAACTGCCATTTATTCACTGGAAAAATTGGCAAACTAGGTGCTGCGCCATTTTCCATGACCGGTCAGCCGAATGCCATGGGCGGTCGTGAGGTGGGGGGATTGGCCAATATGCTGGCAGCCCATCTGGAACTGGAAAACGAAAGCCATCAGCAGCTGGTGCAGAACTTCTGGCAAAGTCCCTATATCGCCAAGCAGGTAGGTTTTAAGGCCGTCGATCTATTCCATGCAGTCGAAAGCGGCAAGATTAAAGCCATCTGGATTATGGCGACTAATCCTGTGGTGAGTTTGCCCGATGCCGATCAGGTCAAACGTGCCCTGGAAAAATGTGAGTTCGTGGTGGTGTCCGATATTTGTTTAGATACCGATACCACGCAATATGCCGATGTGCTGTTACCTGCACTGGGCTGGGGTGAAAAAGACGGCACCGTCACCAATTCTGAACGCCGTATTTCCAGGCAGCGCGCCTTTTTAGATGAGCCAGAACAGGCCAAAGCCGATTGGTGGGCCATCAGCCAGGTCGCTAAAAAGTTAGGTTTTAGCGGTTTTGACTTTAACAGCAGTCATGACATTTTTGTGGAACATGCCCGGTTATCGGCTGAACAAAATTCAGATCAGGAGCATCGCGCTGAAACGCCTTATTTCCGCTATTTCAATCTAAAAGCATTGAGCGATTTAAATGCCACTGAATATGATCAACTAGAACCGCTACAGTGGCCGGTCTGGACTAAAGATCAGCAAGAGGGTGCTGTGGCACGAATCTATGTCCGAGGGCAGTTTAGCCATGCAGATCGCAAAGCCAAATTCATGGCCATCACGGCGGTAAATCCGGTCAATCAAATCTGTAGCGAATTTCCGTTTGTGCTGAATACCGGCCGGATTCGTGACCAGTGGCATACCATGACCCGTACCGGACTCTCTGCCAATTTAGGAAGCCACCGCGCAGAACCGTATTGTGAAATCCATCCGCATGATGCCCTGAAATACGGGATCAAAGATGGCGAGCTGGTAGAGGTCAAATCGCGATGGGGTAACTGCGTTTTACGTGCCACGGTCTGTGATGATATCCGTCGTGGGCAGGTTTTTGCACCGATTCACTGGAATGACCAGGTGGCATCGGATGCCCGTATTGGCAAAGTGGTCAATCCCGTGGTGGATGCCATTTCCGGTGAACCTGAGTTCAAGCATACGCCGGTGATGATCCATCCCTTTTACAGCCAGTGGCAGGGCGTGTTTTATGTACGTCATGGCTTTGAAAAGATCGTGCAATCCTCCATTGAAAATACGGTGTGGTGGACGAAAATCACCACCGCCAAAGCGGTGCGCTATGAACTGGCCGACCGTAAAACATTTACCCAGACCACTGAGCAGTTGAAAGAGCTGCTGCCGTTTCAGGATGAGAGTTTTGAATGGCTGAATCTTGAAGATCAGACCGCCCATATCAGTCACAGTGTGGTGCTGAAAGAGGGGCATTTAATTGCCAGTTTATATATTGCCCCCAAGGCCTTGCTGCCGGACCGCGACTGGGTCGCCAGCCTGTTTAAACGTGAACGTCTGAGTGCCATGCACCGCAAGGCACTGCTTGCCGGACAACCGATGTCGATGGCCAATAATGAAGGTCCACTGGTGTGTAGCTGCTTTAAGGTGGGTAAAAACCGGATTATTGACACCATTAAAGAAAAAAATATCACCGATGAAAAACAGGTCACTGCATGCCTGAAAGCAGGAGGGAATTGCGGTTCATGTCTGCCTGAAATTCGTGGCTTGATCAAAACCTGTCAAATGGAGGCGGTGGAATGAGAAAGAAACTGGAACTTTCAGCTTATCCCGACACTGATCTGGTGATTCTGGCCGGTGGTCAGGCCAGACGCATGAATGGCATCAATAAACTGTTGCAGCAATTTGATGACCAGATTCAACTGATCAAAATACATCAGCAACTGAAATCCGATGTTGCACAGGTCTGGATCAACAGCCATCGTGATTATTCGATTTATCAGAAAATCATTCCCAGTATTCATTGCTATCAGGATGATGAAAGTGGCTTTTTAGGTCCACTGATGGGCATGAAAAGTGCCTGGTCACATGTAGAGGCAGACTATGTGCTGTTTGTTCCCTGTGATGTGACCTATATTCCTTCGAAAGTTCTACTCAAGTTGCATCAGGCCCTAGCCAAAAATAGTTTGTCAGAAGTCGCGTATGTGGAAATGAATGGGGTCGCCCTGTATCCATTTTGTCTGGTGAAACGGAGCAGTGTGCTGACCCTGACTGCCCAGCTTGAACAAAAACAGCGCAGTTTAAAGCACTGTTTTAGCCATTTGCACGCTCAAGTGGCGCGTTTTAAAAATCATGCCCTGTTTTTTCACAGTATTAACTCGCTCGATGAACTGCAACAGTATCAGCAACTCAAATTTCTGCACTAAACCTGAATATTTCGCCTTTGGCACAAAGTTGGAACACTTATTGCAAATCTAATTATCACAAGATTGGGCACCTTAAATCTTGCGCACAATAGGTGTGCAGTTACCACCAGATGTCTGAAGATGGATGTTCAACATGAATATGATGACAGAGCTTGAAACAGATGCGCGATTTGTCGATCAGTTTGGTCGCAGCAAGCGCAAATTGCGAATTTCAGTGACCGACCGCTGCAATTTCAAGTGTGTCTATTGCATGCCGGAACATCCTGAATGGATGAAAAAACATGATTTGCTGAGTTTTGAGCAGCTCTATCAATTTTGTGATTTTATGGTGCGTCGTGGCATTGAATCTATTCGCATTACCGGCGGAGAGCCTTTAATGCGTCAAGGGGTGGTGCACTTTATTGCTCAACTGCAAAACTTAAAAAAGCTTGGGCTAAAACGCATTTCCATGACCAGCAATGCCCATTATTTAAAACAGTATGCTGCCGCGTTAAAACAAGCCGGACTAGATGATCTGAATATCAGTCTGGACAGTCTGGATACGCATCAATTTAAACAGCTGACACAAAAAGAGTTATCTCCCGTACTTGAAGGAATTCATGCGGCCCAAGCGGTAGGTCTGCCAATCAAGATCAATTGTGTATTGATGAACGGGATCAATGACAATCAAATTCTGCCTTTGGCACGCTGGTCGGTTCAGCAAAAAATTATGCTGCGTTTTATCGAATTTATGCCCCTGGATGGTGACCGTAAATGGTCATCAGAACATGTGGTCAGCGAACAGCAGATTTTAGATAGCCTGAGTACGGAATTTACTGTAATTCAACAGCCAGGTGACTCGTCACGCTCCAGTTCAGAGCCGGCACGACAGTATTTTATGGATGGCCATCCGCTTGGAATCATATCCACCATTACCAATTCATTTTGTGGAACTTGCGATCGCGTCCGTTTAACCGCACAAGGTGAATTTTATAACTGCCTGTTTGCTCCTCAAGGCCTGAATCTAAAAACTGAAATTAAAGCCCTGAGTTGTTCTGAGCCTTTGAGTGAGCTGAGCTTGCATGCCGTGTTATCCAAATATATCTGGAACAAAGAATCAGGTTATCACGCCATCGCACAACGTTTGGAAAATCAGCGCATGAATAAAAGCAGCCGAAAAATCAGCATGCACATGCTTGGAGGTTAAGATGCCACAGATCAAAATTAAAATTGAGGCCTTTGGTGCGGTAGAACGCCAGTTACCGGAAAATCTGGAAATGATGTGCAGTCCATACAGCACGGTTGCTCAGGTATTGGCTCAAGTAGGGCAAGATTATCCGGCAGCGTTTGCCATGATTGAACGCTGTGCCTGTGCCATCGGTGAAGACATTATTTCACGCCAGACGCAATTAAGCATCGACAGCAGGCTAGTGCTGTTATCGCCAGTGGCAGGAGGCTGAAATGACATTATTGAAAACATTTTGCAGAATTCAGGATACTGCCTTAAGCTTGGACAGTTTTGACCCGATTGAACACTTTCCCGAGTGTGGGGGAATTGGCGTGTTCATCGGAACCGTGCGTAATCATCATGAAGGTAAAGCGGTTAAAGCGCTAAAATATACCTCCTATGCACCCGTGGCGGAAAAAATGATCCGTCAGATCGAACAGGAGATTCAGGCCAAATATGCGGTGTCCTATGTTCGGGTGATTCACCGAATTGGGGCTTTGGCTATTGGTGAAAAAGCCATTATTGCCATGGCCTATGCGGCCCATCGACGCGAAGCCTTTGCTGCCTGTGAGGAAGCGGTGGAACGGGTCAAACATGAAGTGCCGGTATGGAAAGAGGAATTTTATCTGGATGGCAGCAGTCAATATGTAGAAGGCTGCTGTATCCGTAAAGATACAGCGGAGCAGGTGAATGTCCATCATCATGCAGATAAACAATATACAGATAAACAATATACAGATAAACAACCTGCACACGGTGATCATGCCCATTGCCATCATTAAAAACAGTTTCATCTACTGAGTGAACCCAGGTAGATGTCAGTCAACAGCAATATTTAAAGTAAAAATGAATTCAGGAAATATGCAATGAAAAATGTCGGGATGAAAGCAGAAAGTTACCGGACTGCAGTAGCCACAGGGATTCTGTATGCGCCGCCACATTGCATTGAATTATTACGTCAAGGCAATACTGAAAAAGGCGATGCCTTGAAGACTGCACGGATAGCAGGCATTTTAGCTGCGAAACGCACCGATGAGCTGATTCCACTGTGTCATCCGCTGCCGATTTACCGTGCCGATGTGGAATATGAGCTGTTTAATGCTCATGTCGAGATTATTGCAACCGTAGAAACCATCGGTCCGACCGGGGTGGAAATGGAGGCCTTAACCGCAGTCAGTCTGGCCGGTTTAACCTTGTATGACATGTTGAAACCGCACTGTGAACCGGAAGATTTATGCCTGGATCAGGTCAAGTTACAAAAGAAAAAAGGCGGCAAATCCCATTTTACCCGTGTATTAAAAGAAGCACTGCCTGCGTCAATCATTGTGCTGTCCGATACCGTGGCTGCAGGAAAGAAACCGGATACGGCCGGACAGAATGTGCGGGAAATTTTGCAGGAAGCCAATTTTAGCGATATTGCTTACCATGTCATTCCTGACAGTCCGGAACAATTACTGGCCTTGATTGAACAGCAAAAAAATGATTATCCGCTAATTTTAACCGTTGGGGGAACGGGTCTGGGACCAAAAGATTTAACCGTGGAAACCCTGCAGCCTTTATTAAAACGTGAAATTCCCGGACTGATGGAAGCCTCGCGCAGTTTTGGCCAAAAACGAACGCCTTATGCAGCTTTAAGTCGCGGTGTAGCCGGTTATATTGATAACAGTCTGGTAATGACTTTGCCGGGTAGCCGTCAGGGGGCGAAAGAATCTTTGATTGCAGTCTTGCCGGCATTGGTACATTTATTTGATGTGCAGAAAAATATTCCTCATCCAGGGGGGTACCAATGAATAGCATCATGTCTGGATGTGGAGCAGAGCATGGCCTGATTACGGTAGATCAGGCCCTGGATTTAATTTTGCAGCATACTCAGGGACTGGCCACGGAAAGTCTGGAGTTAAATGGGGCTTTAAACCGCTATTTGGCGCAAGAGGTTTATTCTGCTATTAATCTGCCCTTATTTTCGCAAAGCGCTGTAGATGGCTATGCAATTTGCGCCCAATCTGCCATTGAGCCGCATAGCGAATTTAAACTGATCGGTGAAGTTCAAGCCGGACATTCGTCCGAATTACAACTTAAGGCAGGGCAAGCCGTACGGATTTTTACTGGCGCCAAAATTCCCTATGGAACCACCACGGTGGCACGTCAGGAAATCGTCAAGCTCATCGATTCAGGCAAAATCGCAATAGTCGAAAACCTGCATGCTCATGCCGATATTCGCAATGTGGGTGAAGAAATTTCGGTTGGACAATTATTGGCCCACAAAGGGCAGTTCCTTTCAGTCGGCGCAATTGCATCCTTAAGTATGGCAGGCATTCAAAAGGTTGAAGTTTTTCGCTATCCCCAAGTTGCAGTGGTCATTACGGGAGATGAAGTCGCGAGCAGTATCGAGGATTTTGCAGCAGGAAAAATTTTTGATGCCAATGCTCCCCTGATTCAGGCCTGGTTTCAAAATGCAGGACAGCAGGTTGAAATTTTCCATGTGGCTGATACAGAAGATGCCGTGAAAGCCTTAATCCAGGAATTATCGGAAAGCCATGAGGTGATTTTAACCACCGGTGGCGTATCTGTTGGCGATTATGATTTTATTCGACCGGTAGCCCTCGATTTGGGTTTTGAACAGCTGTTCTGGAAAGTGAAACAAAAGCCGGGCAAGCCGATGTTATTTGCAGAATTAACACGCCCTGATCGCACACGTTGTTATCTGCTTGGACTGCCGGGCAATCCGGCAGCAGTTTATGTAGGCATGCAAATTTATACTTCAACCCTGTTAAGGGCTTTGCAAGGACAGAAACAGCAACCGGACTGGTTTAGCGCCGTGTTGACCCATGAGCTAAAAATGGATAGCCGAGAACGTTTTTTAAGAATGTCGGCCAGTTTTGATCAGGGACTGCTCAAAGTCCGGAGCTTGTCCAAACAGCAGTCACATATGCTGAGCAATTTAATGCAGGCCAATTGTTTGGTCAGGATTCCTGCGGGAGCTGCTTTATCTAAAGGGCAAATCGTGCAAGGTCTGTTTATTCACTGATAAGGAAAATGCCGATGAAAAAATCCCTGTTTTTAGCAGCGTGTTTGTCAGTTACATTTTCCTCTACCTATGCAGGCACGGTAAAAATCTACGCAGCAGCCAGTCTGAGTAATGCCCTTAACGATATTAAAAAAATGTATGCAAAGCAGCACCCGAAAACGGATGTTGTAGCGGTATTTGGTGCATCCTCAGCGCTGGCCAAACAGATTGAAGCTGGTGCCAGCAGTGACCTCTTTTTCTCTGCAGATCTGGACTGGATGAATTATCTGATTAAAAAGCAATTCATTCATCACAACAGGGCCAAGCCCGTATTGTTCAATCAGCTGGTGGTCATTAGCCCGAAAAATTTAAATATTGCATTTAAGCCACAGCCCAATTTTAATTTTGCCCAAGCCTTTAAAGGGCATTTATGCACAGGACAAATGGAGTCTGTACCTGCGGGTAAATATGCCAAACAGAGTTTGACCAAGCTGAATTGGCTGGCTCAGCTCAAAGGTCGCATTGTGGGGACGGATGATGTGCGTTCAGCCTTGGCTTTTGTCGAACGTGGTGAATGTGAGGTGGGCATTGTTTATAAAACGGATGCATTTATTAGCCAGAAAGTGAAAATAATCGGAGCCTTCCCGGCAGATTCGCATCATCCCATTATTTATCCGATTGCCTTGACCAAACAGGGCGAGAAAAATTCAGAGGCAACCCAGTTCGAAAAATTTGTGAAAAGCAGTCCACAGGCAAAAAGCATCTTTGAAAAATACGGATTTCGCATGAATTAATCCATAAATCAACCATACGGAGATCGCCACGCAATGTTCAGTCCCGAAGAACTGAGTGCCTTATATCTTTCGGCAAAAGTCGCCTTCTGGGCAACGGTCATCTGTTTACCGTTTGCAGTGGCTTTGGCCTGGACATTGGCACGCCATGAATTCAGGCTGAAATTTTTGCTTGAAGCATGTTTGCAATTACCAATGGTGCTGCCGCCTGTGGTCTTGGGCTATTTACTGTTGCTGCTGTTTGGCAATAAAGGCTGGATTGGACAATATCTGAATGCGCTCGGGATTGAACTGGCCTTTAACTGGAAAGGGGCGGTACTGGCATCAATGATTGTGGCATTTCCCTTGATGGTGCAGCCGATTCGCCTGTCTTTTCAATTGATTAACCGGCAATTAGAACAGGTGGCCGGCTCGTTGGGGGCAAGCCCGTTCAGGGTGTTTTGCAGTATTAGCCTGCCTTTGGCACTGCCGGGCATGCTGATCGGGAGCATCCTGTGTTTTAGCCGAAGTCTGGGAGAGTTTGGTGCCACCATTACCTTTGTCGGTAATATTCCAGATGAAACTCGCACCATTCCAATCGCGATTTATTCCTTGCTGCAACAACCCAATGGCGAAGAATTTGCCATGCGGCTGGTGGTCTTATCTTTATTTCTGGCATTTTCAGCCCTGATTGTGAACTATTTTATTTTGCAAAAATATCAACGGAAATTGGGAGCCTGATATGTTGAAATGTGATTTTCTCTATCAGCATGGTGATTTCAGCCTGAACGTTGAACTGGAGATGCAGCAGCAACTGTTAGGCATTGTCGGAGCATCAGGGAGTGGCAAGAGTACCTTGCTAAAAAATATTGTGGGTTTGCTCAAGCCACAACAAGGCTATATCCAGTTGAATGAACAGCTGTTAATGGATACCCGGCAGAATATTTATATCCCGATGTATCAGCGCAAAATCGCTTTAATTTTTCAGCATGCCTTGCTGTTTCCACATATGAATGTGCAGCAGAATCTACGCTATGCAGAGAAATTAATAGATAAGTCAGAACGAAAGTTCCAGTTTGATGACATTGTCGAATTGCTGGATTTGACTGACTTGATACAACGTAAGGCCCATCAGCTTTCTGGTGGGGAAGCACAGCGGGTCTCGATTGGGCGGGCACTGTTATCTTCACCCCATTTATTGCTTCTGGATGAACCCTTAACAGGACTGGACCGGAGCTTAAAACAGCAAATTTTACCGTTTTTTAAACGGATAAAAGAGGAGCTGGATTTGCCAATGATTTATGTCACGCATCATCCCGAAGAACTGGAATACCTGGAAGCGGAAACTTTGCAGTTAAGTCAAGGCCAATTACAGCGCAATTCAATTGATTGCGGTTGAATCATAGCGTCAACAATAAAAAATAGCCTAAGCAATTTAAATGCTAAACTGCTTAAACCATTTCTATAAATATCAAAATAAATTATTCAGTTTTTTGATATTCATTGATGACTTCAAGTGCAGCACGAAAGGCTTCCTGGGTGGCAGGAGCGCCACAGTAGGGCAAACTGTGTAATAACACTTCCTGAATTTCTTCTACTGTTGCACCGTTATTGAGTGCACCACGAACATGTCCCTTAAGTTCTGTGGGGCTTTTTTGTGCGGTTAAAAAAGCAATGGTGATCAGTGAACGATATTTACGTGGAAGAACGCCTTCGCGTTGCCAGGTTGAACCCCAGGCATGTTCATTAATCCAGTCCTGTAAAGGCTGGGTAAAGGGTACCGTATTGTCCTGCGCACGTTTTACGAAAGCTTCGCCCATGACTTCGGTGCGAACTTTTAAACCATTTTCAAAATCT
Organism: Acinetobacter sp. T_3_1; assembly: GCF_025377055.1. Taxonomy (NCBI): domain Bacteria; kingdom Pseudomonadati; phylum Pseudomonadota; class Gammaproteobacteria; order Moraxellales; family Moraxellaceae; genus Acinetobacter; species Acinetobacter sp. T_3_1. Next base: position 92,602 of record NZ_JACHVD010000001.1, read on the forward strand.
TGTTGTGACATGTTTTGCTCTTTGAATGTCTATAAAAAATTGTGAACAAAGTTTATGTCTTAATCACGTTTATGCGTATAGGTTTATGGTCGTAGTTTGATGTTTTTTATAGGATCTGCAAGATGATTTCTTGGCTCATGTCTATGTTTTTAAATGCTAATCTAAGTGTTTAAAAAAGAGTACAGCAATAAGGTCAGCTGAGCAGAACACAAATCCTTAAAAGACAGTTTTTAAGTCCAATTGCGTGAAAGCCATTAACTCAGAAGTGATAGGTTAATGGCATAAGAACAAGGCAGAGTAAAAGGGTTATTGGGTATGTTTAACCACAAGTACAGGAACATGACTGGCGGTTAGAATATCTTGGGCAATACTGCCAATGAAGGTTTTTTTCAAACCAGTTCGGCCATGCGATCCAACCACAATCAAATCGGCCTTTAGTTCATCGGCAAGTTCAGCAATGGCCTCACTGGGAGATTGCTTGGCCAAAAGCTTGGTTTCTGCTGGAATACCTGCTTCGGAAAATCTGGCACCTAGCTCGGCCAATATATTTTTAGCATGAGCTTGAGCTTCCATAAAATAATCAGTGACGCCGGGAACATTTTTATAAAAACTGACACTGGTTAAAGGATCAATAATCACTACGCTCACAATGGTCACTTTACTGCCAAAAGCTTTGGCTAACACCATGGCCTGATCAGCTGCGGCTACGGCAATGGGCGAGTCATCGACAGAAACTAGAATGTGCTGGTAATACTCCATGATGCTGTCCTCTTGTTTCAATATTATTATTTGTTCAAAGCTTAACATAGCCGGAATGTGGAAAGGAAAAAGGATAAAAATGTATCTTTATGATTTATTATCGAGCCTGTAAATTATTTTAATTAATTTTCTAAACCATCTATGCGATGGCAAACGATCTTGTGTATTTTACTAAGAAGTTTAAGTGGAACTATCATTATAGGTTTGGAGTATATTCAGCTTAAAACTTAATGAGATTAATAAATAAAAAAGCCCAGATCAATTGATCTGGGCTTTTCGTATTCTGGAGCGGGAAAGGAGACTCGAACTCCCGACCCCAACCTTGGCAAGGTTATGCTCTACCAACTGAGCTATTCCCGCAATATGGAAGTGAATTATAGAGAGTTTCTTTTAACTGTCAACTCTTTATGCTTCCAAATGATTAATTAATCAGCACGACGCCAAATAGTGCCTTGACGTGTATCTTCCAGAACCACGCCTTGGTCCAGTAAAGACTGGCGAATTTCATCAGCCTTGGCAAATTCTTTGGCCTTTTTCGCATCTTTACGCTGCTGAATCAAATCTTCAATCTGTTCTTCAGATAAACCTAATGCTTCCTGACCAATATCAGACTTCAAGAAGTCATCAACATTGTGCTGAACCAGACCCAGAATATTGGTAAGGTGACGTAAAGTTGAATAATAAACCGCTGCCTGCTCCTGGTTTTCGTCTTTCACTGCACGGTTGAGTTCTTTGTTGATTTCAAACAGTACAGCAATGGCTTCTGCTGTATTGAAGTCATCACGCATAGCAGTATTAAAACGTTCAACCAATGCATCATCCAGAGTTTCTACGGTTTTTTCACCGTAGACCTGCTGATAAGCCTTAAATGAATGATAGAAACGAGAAAGGGCTGTTTTGGCTTCTTTTAATGCCACATCCGAGAAGTTCACCGGACTACGGTAATGTGATGAGACAATAAAGTAACGGATCACTTCTGGGTGGAATTTTTCCATCACATCACGGATGGTAAAGAAATTGCCAAGTGACTTCGACATTTTTTCGCCATCAACATTAATGAAACCGACATGCATCCAGTAATTCACATACTGTTCATCTGTGGATGCTTCAGACTGTGCAATTTCATTTTCATGGTGCGGGAACATTAAGTCTGAACCGCCACCGTGAATGTCAAAATGATTGCCTAGGCAGCAAGTTGACATTGCCGAACATTCGATATGCCAGCCCGGACGGCCATTGCCCCAAGGTGAAGCCCAAGACGGTTCATTTTCTTTGGCATGTTTCCACAGCACAAAGTCAAATGGATGTTTTTTCTCTACTTCAACATCAACGCGTTCAGATGCACCGGCCTGCATATCTTCCAGTTTACGGCCTGAAAGACGGCCATATTTGGCAAATTTTTCCACTTCAAAATACACATCACCATTTGATGATGGATAAGCAGTGCCTTTATTGACTAGGTTACCAATCATGCTTTGCATCTGGTCAATGTAATCTGTCGCACGTGGAGCTTCATCTGGATGTAGGCAACCCAAGTTTTCAGCATCTTCATTCATCGCTTGAATGAAACGATCCGTTAAAGCTGTAATGCTTTCCCCATTTTCATTGGCACGTTTAATAATTTTGTCGTCAATATCGGTAATGTTACGTACGTATTTTACATTCCAGCCCTGACTGCGCAGGAAACGGATAATGTAGTCAAATGCAACCATCACTCGAGCATGCCCAATATGACAGTAGTCATATACGGTCATACCGCAGACGTACATGTCGATATGACCTTCTTTACGAGGTACGAATTCTACTTTTTTACGTTGCTCTGAGTTATATAGAACAAATGGCTGCATAGGTCTTCTAAGATGCTTTTACAAAAGATGGCTCATCTTAACCTAAGCATTTTTTTTCATAAAGTTAAAACGAAAAAATGCAGAAGTTTTTTAGGGAATATAAAACTCGATATGAAAATTTAATGTCATTACTTATGGCTTAAGAAAGCTCACTGCTCATGAAAATAATCAGCGACACCTGAAAATAACAATTGAGCAATCAAAACGGTTGTATAGCGGGAATGTGAGTTCATACGTACCGATCTGTCCCGTTTCTTAGAGCATTCAAGAGCAGAGCATTGAATAAACAGACAGATGGGACATCCAGATTTTATAGCTCAAGTGAGCTCTCTATCTCATCAATATTTAACAGATCAAGAGAAGTCTATATTCACCCGCTTCAGCAGGCGCTCTATGCACACAAGGCAAAACGGGCTGCGTTGGATGAACCACAGCCAAACGCCAAAGATGTCCCTGGCCTAAATTGATCGGTGTTGCATCCGCTTTGGGTGCATAATGCAAATCAAAGAAATATTCTTCCAGGAAATTTTCGAACTCGGCTTCTGGACCATCATGTAAGTCTTTCAGCTTTGCTCTTATTTCGGGAATCAAAATCTTTTGCTCAACCTGATCATTTGGCAAAATATCACTGGCACAACCAGCATAAGTACATAAAAAAGTATCGGTTTCTATGGGTGAGCGGTCCACGTGATAGGAATACACATCTGTTGCAATGAAATCCAGCTCTTCATCCCGTTCATAACTTTTAAGTAAATTAAGAGATGGGGAGGCTCCGAAATCGGTTAATAGCTGGATATCTTTTAAGATCACTTCCCGAGCCAGATGACCTTGTTCTGAAAGTTGCAGCGCTAAAAGATCTTCCACAGAAACTTCTGTAATATTCTCTTTTAATTCAAGTTTAGTCACGATTTCTTTAAAATCACCAGCCAGATTTCTATACCAGCACATGGCATTTATATTTCCTTGAAACTTGGAATTGACCAGTTCAGGAAAAGTGGCAACCACACCAATTTGCTTGTGATCAGAAAGCGTATTTTTCATATGAGAATTAAATAATCAACCAAGTCTAATAATATACACTCAGCTTTACATAAATGCAGAATGATTCATGACACATGACCTGAAGAGAGTAAGGATGAAGTTCGCAATAAACCTAGGTTCACTCACCATAATTTCTGCACAATTATTGAAATCTTGTAATTTAGAAACGTGACATTTGCATAGATATGATAAAATTGCGAAAATTATTTTTTGCTTGATTGAATCAACTCTGTATAGAGTAAAGGTAAACCTATTTTGAACCCACCAAATATGCCAAATCAAATAGACTTTCAAAAAGTTGCATTAGAAACTTTGCGTATAGAAGAACAAGCACTGGAAATATTGGCAACACAAATTGATGATCGTTTTAGTCGTGCCTGTGAAATCATCTTGAAGTGTCGAGGGCGTTTAGTCATTACCGGTATGGGGAAGTCAGGGCATATCGGCCGTAAAATGGCAGCAACCTTTGCTTCTACAGGTACACCGTCATTCTTTATGCATCCAGGTGAAGCGGGACATGGCGATTTAGGCATGCTGGTTCCTGGCGATGTGCTGATTGCCATTTCTAACTCGGGCAAGAGTGATGAAATCATGATGCTTATGCCATTAATCAAGCGTCTGGAAATTCCTCTAATTACCATTAGTGGCGACAACAAAGGCCCTATGCCGCAAAATGCCGATGTGGCCTTAACTTTGGGGAATATTCAGGAAGCCTGTCCACTGGGTCTGGCACCGACCTCAAGCACCACGGCAACTCTGGCTTTAGGCGATGCCTTGGCGGTTGCCTTGCTGGATGCACGTGGTTTTACTGCTGATGATTTTGCGCTGTCTCATCCAGCCGGTGCATTAGGTAAACGCTTGTTGTTACATGTCGAACACCTCATGCACACAGGTACAGAATTGCCAAAAGTCTCTCCAGATACACCAATGAATCAGGTTTTATACGAAATTTCAAACAAACGCCTAGGTTTAACCACAATTGTCGATCAAAATGACGTTCTATTGGGTATTTTTACTGATGGCGATTTACGTCGTTTAATTGATAAACAACAAGGCTTTGATGTGAACTTGCCGGTTTCTGAGGTCATGACTAAAAATCCATTGACCATTTCGCAAGCGGCACGTGCCGTTGAAGCCCTAGAGCGCATGAACGAAAAGAAAATTAATCAATTTGTTGTAGTAGATAGTGCAAACAAAGTCATTGGCGTGATTAGCATGCATGACCTGATTCAAGCCGGGGTAAATTAATAAATGGCATCTTATATTTTATTGGAACAGGCGCGCCATGTTGAAGCTTTGGTTCTTGATGTCGATGGAATTCTGAGTGATGGTTTTGTCACCCTGACCAATACCGGGGATGAAATCAAGTCTTTTGATATCCGTGATGGCTTAGGTATGAAACTCGTACAGAAAGCCGGTGTAAAAGTCATTATTATTACTGGACGTAAAAGCAATATTGTGGAAAAGCGCATGTCTGACTTGGGTGTAGACCTGGTTTTTCAGGGCCGTGAAGATAAAGGCACCGCATTACGAGAAGCCTGTGCCCAATTGAATGTTGCGCCAGAAGACTGTTTATATATGGGTGATGACTGGCCTGATCTTTCGGCATTTGCCATTGCCGGTATGAAAGTGACTGTTCCGAATGGTCATGTCGAAGTTCGACGCCGTGCTGACCTTGTCACTCAGGCTATGGGTGGCCGTGGTGCAGTGCGTGAAATCTGCGACATGATTCTGACGGCCAAAGGGGCTTATGAACAGCTGCTTGAAACCTATACCGCTGCCCCACATTAATTGTTAAACAATTCATTGAATTTGAGTTAAGTGCCACACTTATGGATACAAAAGTTTTATACCTGACTGCTATAGCAATTGCAGCTATAAGTGGTGGTTACTACTATTACAGTGGTAAGGGCAACAAGCTTGAGGTTGATTCAGCCAGAAGCATGACCTATTCCGCTGAAAAAATTAATCTGACTCAAACCGATGACAACGGTAATTTGTATGCCCGTGCTCAGGTCGACCGCATGGAACAGGACATGCAAAAGGAAACGGCCAAACTGGAAAACCTGAATGCCTCGCTGTATAAAAATGGCGCAGTTGATGCCACTTTTTATGCCAAAGTGGCGAACAGTTATGATGACAATCAACGGGTGGTTCTGTCGGGAAATGTCGTGGCGACCAAGTTGATGCCACAGGGCAAAATGCAGTTTCAGACCCAGGAATTAACCGGATATCCCGAAACCCGGGAAATTGAGACAGATAAACAGGTCAATGTGCAATCTCCGCAAGCTGAATTTGTAAGCCAGGGTCTGAAAGCCAATCTAAATGACGGTCAATACGAATTTTTTAATATTCGAGGAAAATATGAACCACAATCTTAAGCTTACATTGTCTAAAACTTTGCTTAAACAGGCAGCTTTAGCCGGTTTGGTTGTATTCTCGTCGGCAGCGGCGTTTGCCATTCCATCTGACCGAAATCAGCCTATTTCACTGGTTGCTGACCGTGCTACCTATAATGAAAAATCCGGGGTGACGACCTATAGCGGGAATGTCATCATCGAACAGGGCACCATGAGATTGCAAGCCAACTCTATTGTTGCCAATCTGAACAGTCAAAAACAGATCAGTAGCATTACGGCGACAGGCGGTCCGGCACGTTTTCAACAACAAATTGATGTCAATAAAGGCTTGGCAAAAGGTCAGGCGCAGAAAATTGTTTATAATGCCCAAACTGGCATTATCACCTTGTCTGGCAATGCATTTTTACAGCAGGATGGGGCAAGTATCCGCGGTAATATTTTGAAATACAGCATGAATAAGGGCGATGTTGAGGCAACGGGCACACCAAACAGTACCGGTTCATCTTCAGGTCGCGTACAAATTGTTATTCCGCCATCTAGCTCAAAATCATTCCCGGGAGCACGTGATTAATGGATCAATCGCTAAATCAACCCCAAACCTTGTGTATTAAACATCTGGCAAAAAACTATAGTAAAAGATGGGTGGTCAAGGATGTTTCTTTCCAGATGCAGAGTGGGCAGATTGTAGGCCTGCTTGGTCCAAATGGTGCAGGTAAAACCACAAGTTTCTATATGGTGGTGGGTTTGGTTCGAATGGACAAGGGCGAGATTCACTTGGATGATCTTGATTTGTCTGACTTGGCCATGCATGAGCGTGCGCGTAAGGGTATTGGTTACTTGCCGCAAGAAGCTTCCATTTTTAGAAAACTGACGATTTCTGAAAATATTATGGCGATTCTTGAAACCCGTAAGGATTTGAACAAACAGCAGCGTCAACAGCGTTTAAATGAATTGCTGGCTGACTTTAAAATCAGTCATATTAAAGATTCACTGGGGATGAGTGTGTCCGGTGGTGAACGCCGCCGTGCAGAAATTGCCCGTGCTTTGGCTGCCGATCCTAAGTTTATGCTGCTGGATGAACCTTTCGCCGGGGTCGATCCTATTTCTGTCGGGGACATCAAAGATATTATTCGTAATCTTAAAGACCGTGGAATTGGGGTGCTGATTACCGATCATAACGTCCGTGAAACTTTGGCGATTTGTGAGCATGCCTATATTGTTAGTGAAGGTGCGGTAATTGCAGAGGGTACACCGCAAGAAGTGCTTGCAAATGATACTGTGCGTAAAGTCTATTTGGGTGAAGACTTTACCGTTTAATTAAAGTTTAATCAGAATGATCTAATCTTATAAATTACAGTATCATTTAACTTACAATACTTTTTTAATTTAAAAACCTTCTTTTATAGAAGGTTTTTTTGTATCTGCAATCCATTCAAAACAGGCTATACTGCCGTTGTGTTGTTATTTATTCCAGATTTATGCCATTTACCATTGCCTCATCCGTTACTTTTGAAGAAGACATTAAGAAAAGTCGCTTTCAGGCGATTGCTGCTCCTGTAGAAAATGAACAGGCAGTAAAAGATTTTTTAGAACTGCATAAAGATATCACCACCACACATCAGTGCTGGGCATGGAAAATTGGCCACAATGTCCGTTTTAATGATGCTGGAGAGCCGTCCGGCACAGCAGGCCGACCGATTCTGGCCACGATTGAAGGCAATGAATTGACCAATGTCATTGTTCTGGTCAACCGCTGGTATGGTGGTATTAAACTGGGAACTGGCGGTCTGGTTCGCGCCTATGGCGGTTGTGCCGGGCAGTGCCTGTTACTGGCGGAAAAAATTGAGCTGATTGAAAAGAAAAAAATCAGTTTTGCCTGCCAGTTTAATGAGTGGGCTATTTTTCAATATGAGCTGAACCAGCAACACATTGAATTTCAGGAACAATATACAGCCACAGGCGTACAGGTCGAAGCCCTATTACAAGTCCACCAGATTCAGCCTTTGGCACTGAAAATACAGGATGTGACCCGCGGGCGCGAACAACTCAAAATTATAGAAGAGCCTGAACATGACTGAGCAAGACCCGCTTTTAAAATATCGTGAACAGCATAAGCACCGTTTGAATTACATGCCTTGGCTGTACTGGTCATTAAAACCGAAAAATCGCGGCTGGGCAGAACAGTGGCAAAAAGAATATCAAGCTTATTTGATGGAAATGGAAACTGTCGAAATTGGTGAAAATTGTTTTATTTCACCGCTGGCCCATATTTTTGCCGAGCCGGGCCGGAAAATAACGATTGGCGATAATACCTTTATTGCCGCAGACTGTACCTTGCATGGCCCTTTAGAAATTGGCAATGAAGTGGCCATCAACCATCACTGCATTCTGGATGGTGGACGTATGGGCATCAAGCTGCATGACCAGGTGCGTATGGCGGCATACTGTCATTTATATGCCTTTGACCACGGCATGGAGCTTGCACAGCCCATTTACCAGCAACCGGTACGTTCTCAGGGTATCGAGATTGGGCAGGATGTGTGGCTGGGCGCGCATGTCGGTGTCAAAGATGGAGTAAAAATTGATGCTCATGCCATTGTGGGCATGAATAGCATGGTCACAAAAAATGTTGAAAAGGCGACTATTGTTGCCGGGAATCCGGCGAAGTTTATTCGTCATCGGGATTAAAAAATCCAATAAAATGAAGATGAATCAGCCAGTAAGTTTAATTACATAAAAGCATGCACAGTGGTGAAGAGTTATGCTAAGTTAAAAATAACAATTAGACTTAAAGCCTGTATAGGCGAAAAGCGAGGCGAAAATGAAACGTGTAATCGCTTGTATTGATTCTTCTCCATGCGTAAATGCAGTTGCCGAAGCTGCAGCATGGGTCGCAAAGCAGACACAACGTGAATTGGTATTATTACAGGTTTTAGACTATTACCCAGCAAGTTATCATTTGGGTGAAATCAGTGGGGTGATTGGTTTTGAAAGTAATGCAATGTTACTGAAAGAACTGGCAGAACTTGAACAGAAACAAAGTGAACTGGCACTGGATTACAGCAATAATCTTTTAAACCATATTTCTGACATGATTCAGCAGAAATATCAGATCAGCGCCTCGCATCTTCAGGAAAAAGGGGATTTCCTGGAACAAAGTTTTCATGTGCTTAAAGAAGATGACATTGCCATTATTGGCCGGGTCGGAGAGCGTTCTGCGGAACGTAACAAACCGATAGGCAGTAATGTGGAAAATTTTATCCGTGGCGCAAAATGTACCATCATGACTGTCGGGGAACAGTTTAAGCCACCCACACGATTCATTTTTGCCTATGAATATTCACCGACCTGCGTCAATCTGATGAAACGTGTCGCGCAAAGTGATTTACTCAGATTATTGCAATGTCACCTGCTATATGTAGGTGATCATCCGGAAATATTGAATGAGCCTTCACAGTATTTACGTGATGCCGGAATGGATGTGGTGACTGAATACCGTTATGGCGATGTCTCGGAAAATATACTGGAATACCAAAGCGAACACGGCATACAACTGATATTGCTCGGTGCATTTAGTCACAGTAAAATTCGCCAGTTCTTTTTGGGAAGCGTGGCAACCAGTATCTTCCGAAATTCAACCGTACCCTTACTGGTGGTGAAATAAGTTCATCCGCACTTGATCGGTGTGATGAATAATTATACATAGTTATCCGCATAACTTGTGGATAACTATATGGACAGTATTTGTAAGTTATTAATAAAAAAATAGAAAAACAAAAAGACTGTTTTTTAACCTTTGTGTCATATTATTTCACTATGGCCAGGGCAAATCCATCATGGCCTTTGCTGCCAACGGTTTGTAATGCGGTACAGGAGAGAATTCGAGGATGGTCTTGCAAGGCTGCAAACATATCGCGAATGCCCTCAATACTTGGTTTGTGATTGTCAGGATTAATGATCTCACCAGCGCGAATCACATTATCCAGCACAATAATGGTCCCTGAATGGGACAGGTTTAAGCTGAGTTCTAGATACTCTGCATAGCTTTGTTTGTCGGCATCAATAAACACAAAGTCAAAGGGCTCAAAATCGGCAGGTAATGCCTTTAATACGTCTGCAGCACGACCGACTTTAAGATCAATGGTCTGCGGAAGTTTGGCACGATCAATGTTTTCCTGACCCAAAGCTGCATGGGTATCACGACCTTCAATGGTCAGGATGTAGCCATCTTCTGGCAGGGCACGAGCCAGCCACATGGTGCTGTAGGCAGCAAAAGTACCCAGTTCAAGCACGCGCTTGCATTTGTTCATCTGAATCAGCATTTGCAGCAGCATGCCCTGATTGGGCGCGACGGCGAGGTGATCTGGAAAACCTTTATCTTCAGTGTTTTTTAATGTCTGTAGCAGAATGGGGTCTTCTGGAATTAAATGTGCATCGATGTAAGCATCAATCTCTGTCCACATTTGTTGCATAGTCTGGTCACCTGTGTTGCGATGCATGCATTTTAAACCTTTCCATTCAGAGTGCAATTTATCGTTTTGATTTATTGAAATGAGGACAATAAAAAAGAGATCTATATGATCTCTTTTTTACCGCAATACACGGTTTTAAAAATTACACATCGAGCTGTGGCGTGACAGGTCTGGTCCCCAGGTACGGTAACCTTGGGTATCAATATGGATTTGACCAGAAGCATACAAGCCCAGCCCCATATTCAGGCTTTGTCCGTACTGGGCCCAAAACTGGCATAATTTAAATTTGGTGTTTTCAATAAAAGCAAAATCTTCAGCTTGGGGAACTGCAGGCCCAATGCGAAAATCGATTGCCGAATTGAATAAGTGACGTGATGAATTTGCTCCACCGGCACACTGGTTAAGCGGCAAATCCCGATAAACGGAGGTCACTTCAAAGTCGGTAAGTACTTTGGCGGCAACCAGATATTTAAAGACGCGTAAGGTTGCAATTTGATTGTTCCACAATTCACGATTTGGAATCATGTATTGGGCACGGCCACATTTTTGCCAGTCACGCGCAGAACGCAACAATTCAAAACTCGGAATAATATTGCCGACCCCATTGCGTTCCAGAAAACTTTCATATTCACGGACACGATGTAAATTATCGCCGATGGCAATCCATGAATTATAAACATAAGGTACTGTTTTAGGTGGAATTGGGCGCTCAAGGCTAATGCGTTCTTGAGGAATGAAGATCCGTTTTCCATCGGGTATTTGCCCTTGTTTATGAGGAGATGTGCTACATCCAATCATGACAAGTGGGACTAGGCTTAAGCCCAGTAAGCCCTTTAAAACATGCTTCATTATAGAAATCAAATATTTATAAATACGAGCTATTTTAATCCAATTTGAAGGATAAAATTTGAAAATATTGCAATCAAATGTTTTTTTAAGTATAAAAAAAGATCAGCATTTGCTGATCTTTTTTTGCAAGTCCAGGAACAGTCTTATTTTTCCAGATACTGTAACTTGTCTGTTTTACCGTTCCATTCTTCACGATCGGCAGGCTGGTCACCAATTTGAGTGATATTTGGCCATTTTTGCGACAGTTCAGCATTCAGTTCAATAAAGACTTCCTGACCTTCAGGTAACTCATCTTCCGAGAAAATAGCATTTGCCGGGCATTCAGGTTCGCATAATGCACAGTCAATACATTCATCTGGATTAATCACGAGGAAATTTGGACCTTCGTAGAAACAATCTACCGGACAAACTTCTACGCAGTCTTGGTATTTACATTTAATACAATTTTCAGTGACAACAAAGGTCATGGCGACAGCTACCTAAAAAATATGGTTCTAGTTACTCTTGCTGTATTTTAGGCAAAAATGCGGCTAAGTAACAATTGCTTTTATTGATATTTATTATATATAAGGCTGTTAATTTTAATAAAAATTGAATATTTATTTAAATATATGTAGTAAATGAAAAAGACTTCTATTTAGAAGTCTTTTTCTGGCACAGATTTAAATTAGCTTTCCAGGGCATCTTTTAAGGCATAAATCTGTTGCAAGGCTTCGCGAGGAGAAAGATTATCCACATCCAGCGACCTTAACAGATTCAGTGCAGGCACATCTTTTTCAATTTCCACTACACGTTCAATAACTTCTACAGCTGGTTCATCGATTGCGCTAAACAGATCATTCTGTATCACTTTATTGACCTGTTGCTGCTGCTGCTTTTCCAGAATCTTCAAGCGGTTTTGCGCCTCTTTGATTACGCTGGCAGGAATACCGGCCAGTTTTGCCACCTGTAAGCCATGACTTTGACTGGCAGGGCCATGCTGAACCTTGTGCAGCAGGATTAAATTACCGTTCAGTTCCTTGGCCGTGACATGATAGTTATCAATTCCCGATTCCTTGCCCAGTTCAGTGAGTTCAAAATAATGCGTGGCAAACAAGCACAGGCATTTAATCCGTTTGCTCAGGTCAATTACACAGGCCCAGGCCAACGACAGGCCATCGTAAGTACTGGTTCCGCGTCCGACCTCATCCATTAGCACCAAAGACTGATTGGTGGCATGATGCAGAATTTGCGAAGTTTCGGTCATTTCCACCATAAAGGTCGATTTACCGGTGGATAAGTCATCTGCTGAACCGATACGGGTAAACACCCGATCAATCGGGCCTAATACTGCGGACTTGGCAGGTACATAGGAACCGCAATAGGCCAGTAAACTGATCAGCGCGGTTTGGCGCATAAAGGTCGATTTACCACCCATATTCGGCCCGGTTACAATGGCCATACGGTGATTGTAATCTAAGCTGGTGTCATTCGGAGTAAAGGCGGTTTTGCTTAAGGCTTCCACCACCGGGTGCCGGCCTGCCACAATTTTGACCCCAATTTCAGGGCTGAATTCTGGACGGGACCAGTTGCGTAAACGCGCCTGATGGGCAAAATTGGCCAGCATGTCTATCTGTGCAATCGCGCTGCTCATCATTTGTAAATTGCCGATGTCCTGACGTAATTCATCCAGCAGCATTTCAAACAGCATTTTTTCACGCGCAAGGGCACGTGATTCACTCGACAAGACTTTATCTTCAAAAGATTTCAGTTCGGGCGTGATATAGCGTTCGGCATTTTTCAAGGTCTGACGACGGATGTAATGATCCGGTGCCTGCTCGGCTTGGGCGCGGGTCAGTTCAATATAGTAGCCACTGACCCGATTATAGCCAATTTTCAGGGTTGAAATGCCGGTGTTGGCACGCTCTTGAGCTTCCAGATCAATCAGGAACTGGCCCGCATGATCGCGGATTTTACGCAGCTCATCCAGTTCACTGTCAAAGCCTTCTGCAATGACATTGCCATCACGGAGTAATACTGGTGGATTTTCGACAATCGCAGACATCAGGCGTTGATGCAGGCCATGAAAATCCCCCAGTTCATCCGTCAGTTGCTGAATCAGACCGGATTGCTTGGCTTGTACCATTGGCTGAAGGGCATGACGCAAGAAAGGAATTTGCGCACAGGCCTGACGTAACTGTACCAGATCACGTGGACGTGCACTGCCTAAAGCGACACGACTCAGCACGCGTTCAATATCACTGATCTCTTTAAGGACTAGGCGAATCGGTGCTTCATGATAACCACCCAACATGGCGGCAATGGCATCCAGACGGGCATCCAGTATTTTGGTATCACGCAAGGGCTGCATCAGGGTACGGCTCAGCAGTCGAGCGCCCATGGCAGTCTGGCAGTCATTAATGAGTTGGAACAGGGAGGTTCCATGTTCGAATAACGGTTCCACTAGTTCCAGATTGCGACGCGTGACCGGATCTAAAGCAATAAAGTCACTGCTTTGTTCCAACTGAATGGAGCGAATATGTGGCAGTGCAGTCTTCTGGGTTTCTTTGGCATAATGGATCAGTGCCGCTGCCGCTGCTTTGGCCAGCGGTAAATGATCAATTCCAAAACCGGAAAGGGTCGCTACTGCAAACTGATCACATAAGGTTTTTTGTGCATTGTTCAGGTTGAAATCGACATTGGGGCGGCGCGTCACAGGGCAGTCGAGTTGCTTTTTTATTTGCTCGATAATATTCGGATCGACAATATCTTCATCTACCACAATTTCACTAGGCATTAAGCGTGAAAGCTCAATTGCGAGTTGCTCCTGTTGAAACTCCTGTTGCTGTACTTTGAAAATACCGGCACTCAAATCCAGCAGTGCGATACCAATCTGCCCCTGATGTAAGCACAGTGCAACCAGATTGGAAGACTGATGACTGTTCAATAATGCATCATCGGTCAGGGTGCCCGGAGTGATGATACGTACCACACCGCGTTCAACCGGACCTTTACCACCGGTCACTTCGCCCAGCTGCTCGCAAATGACCACGGTTTCGCCTTTTTTCACCAGGCGGGCCAAATAGCCTTCAGCGGCATGATAGGGAACGCCTGCCATGGGAATCGGTTCACCATTGGCCTTTCCGCGGTGGGTTAAGGTAATCCCCAATAATTTGGCGGCTTTATGGGCATCGTCAAAAAACAGTTCATAAAAGTCACCCATACGATAGAACATCAGGGAGTGCGGATGCTGCATTTTGACGCTCATGTACTGCTGCATCATCGGGGTTAAAGTGGAAAGATCAGCCATGATTTCCGGGTAACTCATTGAGGTAAAATCCTTAAATATTTAAATACATCGAATCGTTAAAAAACTTGGCTGTCTCACCAATTTTAAATTTATGCATGAAACGCTCATCGTAAAATCCTCGACGCTGGCTTGAGTGTTATTGTTATTTTCAAGCCCACCCGAGCTATGAAAAAACGGCGTTTCAGTCGCTCAGACATCTTACCAAATTTGCATGAATTGCGAAAAATGCTTTGCAGTAAATGGATAAAAATTAGAAGAACAGTGTTATGCGGGCATAGCAGGGGCATCGACCGGCAATGAAAATGAGGCTGCCGGTCGATGTGGCTGGAAAACTCAAGCGGACATTAAGGCTGATGCAGGCCAAGCTTGGTCAGATGCAGACGCAAGATACGACGCAATTCTAAAACGGCTTCCGGTGTTTCCTGAATGGAATGCCCCCCCTTAATAATTTTTTCCGAAACGGCACCCTCCAGATGGGCACTCTTATAACGTACCACGTCATCCGTGATCACATTGATATCGCGACTATCGGTGATATTGCCAATAATGGAATGAAAGGCCAATCCTTGACGCGGGCTAATGTCTTTGCTCAGTTCAATAAACTTGGACTGATAACTTAAATCACTCGGCCCATTTTGAATCAGGCCATGATCGATCTGCTGTAACAGTTCTTTGAGGTCCAGGTCCTGAGTTTGTATGCTATCGCTAATCGCAGAGAGGAAAGCACCGGGAATACGGATGATTTTACGTGCTGCCTTGGTAAACCAGCGATCGGCATAATCGGTTCCCCGATGCGGAGTGGCCAGAAAAATCGCACGGGAGAAATTAGGAATGTCCTTGATGACCAGACGCTGCGAAATAATCGGTAATTTCTGAAACTTGTTTAACTGACGATTATTCATCATCGATAACGCTTTTTTGGTCACGTCTGCATCACTGACCAAAAGCCGGGCAATAATGCCGCCCATGCTATGTCCAACCAGCACTGCATCTTTTTTGGCCGGGGCATTGGCATCGACCTGCGCAAAGGCTTGGGTCAATAGGGCATAAATCTGGAAGCGGCTTTCCATAATCGGCATATTGGTTGAATAGAACACCTGCCAGACCTGAAAATTTTCCCGCAGTACCGTGTCACCCATAATGTCGTTCGTCAGACGAATCCATGCTTCGGGACTACTGGCCAGACCGTGGATTAAGACAATCACTTTTTTATTCGGATTATACGGCTCCAGCATGTATAAATGCGGCATGGTGAGATGGTCATCTCGATCAATCAGGGTTAAATAGGCTGCCCGACCGAGATTGTTCTGTGCCAGCCATAAGCCATAAGGCGTAGAAAAGTTTCCAGCCAGAGGATAGGTCTTGCCGGCCATATTGACCTGATCATATTTGTACGGATCAAAGGCTTTTATTTCAAATTCTGCATTATTTAAAATGTCTTCTACGCTGCTGGCCGCTTTGGGCTGTGCGGTCAGGGTTGCAGCCAAATAGCGGGCCTGATGAATATTCGGATTGACGCCGTTTTTGTAGCTGAAATTCATCGGGTCGATAATATATTTATTTTTCCCTTCGCCGATATCATCCTTGACCTGCGGTAGAACCAGGACAAATTCTGAACCAAAACCATCACGACGGTTAATGGAGCGTAAACCTGAAAAATTCAGGTTATAACTGGAAAGCAGCTGCTCGATTTTCTGATTTTTGAGCTGTGGATAGTAATCAAAGTTGATCTGATAAATACTTTTGCCGACCTTGACCTGCGGCTCAACTACAGTAGGTTTATGCCGCAAGGCATAAGCAGTTACCAGTTTGGCCAGTGCCAGATTATAAAAATCACGTATTTGCACCTGCCGGTTGTCAAAAATCCGGTCTTTGGGCTGACGTTTGGTTTTAAACATGTAGGCATAGCTGTAGCGGATGCTTTTATCCAGCATATACAGTTGCTGATCCAGACATTTATCATAGGTCAGTTGTTGCTGTTTCTGTTTTTCTTCGGATCGGGTGCTGGTTAAGGTACCGGTTTTACACTCAGAAGAATTTTCAAATTCCAAGGCTTTGGCCAGGTAGATTTCGCTGGAGGTAGAGAGCAGCTGTTCGTCCTGAATTTGCGGAATCTGTTGCAGTTCCTGAATACACTGGTCGGGTTGGTCGGAACAGATTTTAGCTTCACGACCGGTCATGGACAGTACATTTAAACTGGCTTCACTCAATTTATTGCGGGTAAGAATACTTTCACGTTCATTGGCAATCGTGACATTAATGCCTTGGCTTTTGACGCTCACAATTTGGCACCCAGTGAGCAGGTAACTACTCAGCAGCGAGGCAAATAAAACTTTATATATTTGTTTTGGCATAAAGATGGTCTACGTGAGTATTTGTTTGAGTTTTTCTTCATCATACGATATTTGTTTTAATTTTCAATTCGTGCATAAAAAATAGACCGTTCTGAACGGTCTATTTAAAAGGCTCATTAAAAAAGCAAAAATTAAGGTGCTTTAGCGGGATTAAGCACCTGCCATACATTCCAGCGACCTTGCTTTTCAATTTCAGCAATTAAACGGTCAGCAACTTCAGCTTCCTGCGGATATTTCACCTTGTAATTTTTCAAGACTTGAATCGCATTTTTCTTCTGCTCCATGGCAATGTAATTGTTTGCCGCAGATAAATACGCTTCCTGCACACCTGCCTTCATGGCTTTGTCTAAATAAGGAATGGCTTCACGTTGACCACCACCTTCAGACAGGCCAAAACCGAACCAGAAGTTTGCCTCGGCATCTTCTTTGTTAATTTTTAAAATGCGCTGTGCGTAAGTTAAAGACTTGGTGGTATAGACTGAACCCAAGTCCAGGTTACGCGCCATAACACTGGCTTTAAATGCGCGAATCAATACATCAAAAGAGGCATTGTCTCTAGCAGCCAGGGTGTCAAGCTGCTGAGTCACTTGTTTAAGCTTGGCTTCAAAGCCTTTACGTTCCTGACGTTCAGTAAAACGAGGCGGGTAATGGCGTGCCTTGCCTTCGACCAGCTGCAAGAAATCGTCAATTTCGGTGACATCAAATTCATTTTCACCCGCCATGACTGCATATTTTACATTACGCTGCTTGCTGTTGACGGTAGGGATAATCAGCTTGTTGACATCCAGGGTCACTTTTTTAGATGGGTCACCCGGAAGTGTGACTTCGATTTTGGTTACAGGCTGTGCCGCCGCTTGCTTTAATGCAATTTCAAATGGAGGCGGAGCATCATAGTTAAATGGATTCAGTGCATAAAATGGAGCAGTCAATTCAGGTTCAGTGAAAACGATCGGTGCATTCGATTTTTTATCTTTTGTCGGTGTCGAACTACACGCTGAGAGTAAAGCAACAGCAATCAATGTACATGCCAAAGGCTTAAGGGTCATAGAGATCATCCGTTCATTTAATTTTAAAATTGGGAAATAGGTATGTTCCTCAGTCTAAAAAAACTCTCAGGAACATACAAGTAAGGGCTTGTTAATATTCAGAACAGCCAATTATGCTTTGGATTGACTGCTTTGCGCTTCGCATTCACGGCGCACATCTTCAATAATTTTAAGTTCTTCAACACTATAAGGCTGTTCTTTTTGCTGCTGTTTTTTAAAGGTCGGATCGAGCAGGGATAAACGCTGACATAAGGTGTTCATGCGTTTTTCATTGAGCTGAATCCGGTCAAGCAGCACACGCATGCCATCCAGAATCGGGTCTGACTGGTCCTGTGTTGCAGCATACGGCTGGAAGCCAATACTTTCTGCATAATCACGACGGCGGGCTTCTTCAGCATCTTTCGGCTGGTCTTTGGTAATGAAGCGGGCCGGGTTTCCTACAGCAGTTGTATTTGGAGGCACTGCTTTGGTGACAACAGCATTGGAACCGACTTTGGCATTTTTACCGACAGTAAAAGGACCCAGAATTTTGGCACCTGCACCCACCACCACGCCATCTTCCAGGGTAGGATGACGTTTGCCCTTGTTCCAGGTGGTACCGCCCAGGGTGACGCCGTGATAAAGCGTAACATCGTCTCCGATTTCAGCCGTTTCGCCAATCACCACACCCATGCCATGATCGATAAAGAAACGGCGACCGATTTTGGCACCCGGATGGATTTCAATGCCGGTGGCAAAACGGCTAAAAGAAGACAGCAGGCGGGCAGAGCCTTTACACTCTTTTTGCCAAAGTTCATGGGCAATACGGTGCATGATCAGCGCATGAATGCCGGGATAGGTGGTGAGAACTTCTAAAGTGTTTCGTGCTGCAGGATCGCGCGCGAATACAGCTTGGATGTCTTCTTTGAGCTGTTTAAGCATTAGATTGATCCTCTGAGGAACCGGTTGTTTTGTCTGTAGATTTTTTCCATGTACCATTGTTCAATGCTTGTACACGGCTAAAGATGCCACGCAGTAAATGATATTCCATACGATCTAATTGTATACGTCCAAATAAACGACGCAAGCGTAAAGGCAATAAACGTGGGTTTTTCGGGTCCATAAATTCAATTTCGGCCAGCATTTTTTCAATATGCGGGTAAAACTGTTCCATCTGTTCATGGGTGACCAAAGGTTCATCCCACTGCATGTCAATTTCATCGGTGACATGCATGGCGGCTTCCGGATCTTTCTTCTGTTCAGTCAATGCCATGGCAGCCATGCGCATTTCATAGCAAATCACCTGAATGGCTTGGGCGACATTCAGTACGCCATAATCGCTATTGACCGGAATGGTCACATGATAGTTGGCCATTGCCAGTTCTTCATTGGTCAGGCCACGATCTTCACGGCCAAAAATCACCGCAACTTCCTGCTGGTTTTGTACCACAGCCTGCAATGATTTTTCCGCAGCCGGACGGGCATCCAGTAAAGGCCAGGGAATGGTGCGGCTACGCGCACTGGTGCCAAACACCAGATGGCAATCCTTAATCGCTTCTTGCAACGTCGGTACAATTTCAATCTGTTCAATCAGATCGGTTGCACCTGCAGCCAGGGCATCAATATCGGGATGCGGATAGGTTTTAGGCTGCACCAGTACCAGCCTGGATAGGCCCATGGTTTTCATCGCGCGTAATGCACTGCCGATATTGGCAGGCAAGGTAGTATTGACCATGACAATACGCACATGAGAGAGATGTGCGGAAACCACAGCATTGTCAACTTGACTCATAAGGTGTCCGATTTGAATTTAAATATTTAAAAATTAGGAATATTGGGTGGCTTCAGCCTGGTACAGGTCCATTGCTTCATCCATGCTCACATTGGCTGGCGGCGGCGGGACATTCGCAGGCATGGCCTGCTCGTAACTGACGGCCTTGGCTGCTTTGGATTTGACCTGATATTCAATGTGAATCACGTCTTTACCAAAATAGTCACGTAATTTCGCCAGTAATTCATCCAGTGGAGCCACGTTCCAGTTTAAGCCCAGGTTGATATCGGCAGAGGCATAAGGATAATCGATGTGTAATTGCATCGGGATATGATTGCACATATCGACATTGCAGAATGGCGTTAAGATTTTGCGTAAATCCTGACTGAGTGAAGCATTCAGGTGTTCCGCGTTCAGCTTGATTTGAATGCTGTTGGCACGTTTCTGACGTATTTCATTCAGGCTAAAGGCTTTGGTCAGTCGTCCCATAGGGCGGTCAAAACCTTCACGTTCGTAAATTTCCCCTTCAATCACCACCACTTTTTCATTTTGAATGATGTCTTTAAAACGCTGGAAACGCTCGTGATTGGCCGATACTTCTATACGTGCGGTGCCGTCATCCAGAGTCACCATCATGCGGTTCGGGAAGTTGGCGACATCCACCACCAGACCGGCGAATACGGTAGTCACGCCACGGCGTGTAGGCGTGAGTTCATTAATCCGTGCAGGAATAAAAGACTTGAGTTCCGGGCGATACACATCAATCGGATGTCCGGTTAAATACAGTCCCAAGGTGTCTTTTTCACCTTTGAGGCGAACTTCATCTGACCACGGTTTGACCGGTTTGGCGGGTTTGCGCTGAACTTCCTCAACTTCACCAAACAGGTCCATCATGCCGGTTTCACGGTTAGAACGGGCCTGTTCTGCGGCTTGAACCGCTTCAGGCAGTTGTGCCATTAGGCTGGCACGTTCAATGCCCAAACAGTCCATCGCACCTGCACGGATGAGTGCTTCAAGGGTGCGTTTATTGATTTTTTTCAAGTCTACGCGGTGGCAGAAATCAAACAAGTCTTTATAAGGACCATCCTGCATGCGTGAATCAATTACCGACTGCATTGCTGCTTCACCTACGCCTTTAATTGCGCCTAAACCATAGACAATCGTATTTGGACTGCTGGCATGGAAGTTATACAAGGACATATTGATGGATGGGGGAAGAACTTCCAGACCATTGATACGGCAGTCATCAATCAGGAACACGATATTGTCGGTGTTCTGCATTTCCGAGGTCATCACCGCGGACATAAACTCTGCAGGATAATGCGCTTTTAGCCATGCGGTCTGATAAGCAACCAGGGCGTAGGCGGCAGCATGCGATTTGTTGAAACCATAACCGGCAAATTTTTCCATATAGTCGAAGATATGGTTGGCGGTCGCTTCATCAATATCTTTTTCAGCAGCACCTTTAATAAAGATCTGGCGCTGTTTGACCATTTCCTCAGGTTTTTTCTTGCCCATGGCACGGCGCAGCAAATCCGCACCGCCCAGACTATAACCGGCACAGAACTGTGCCGCCTGCATCACCTGTTCCTGGTACACCATAATCCCGTAGGTCGGTTCCAGAACTTTTTCCAGTAAGGGATGCAGGTATTCAAACTCACCGCCATGCATACGATGAATAAAGTCAGGAATCAGGTCCATTGGACCCGGACGGTACAGGGACACGAAGGCAATAATTTCTTCAAACTTGCTTGGACGTGCCTCTTTCAGCATCTTTTTCATGCCGACGGATTCAAACTGGAATACCGCAGTGGTGTTGGCGTTGGCAAAGATTTCGTAGGCTGGTTTATCGTCCAGCGGAATATAGGAAATATTGACCGGTTCTGTCACATCCGCACGTGCGTTGATATGCTTAATTGCATCTTCAATTACGGTCAGGTTACGCAGACCCAGGAAGTCGAACTTGACCAGACCGGCCGCTTCGACATCGTCCTTATCGAACTGGGCAACACGGTTCGTTCCGTCGGCATCACACATCACGGCTGAGTAGTCGGTCAGCTTGGTCGGTGCAATCACCACACCACCGGCATGCTTACCGGTATTTCGGGTAATGCCTTCAAGTTTGAGTGCCATTTCCCAGATTTCAGCGGCATCGTCATTGTCCGGGTTGGACGGATTGGTGACAATATCCTTGAGCTGTGGCTCAGCTTCCAGCGATTCTTCCAGGCTCAAACCCAAGGGCTTGGTTGGAATCATTTTGGAAATACGGTCCGCCAGACCATAAGATTTGCCTAAAACACGTGCCACGTCCCGAATTGCACCTTTGGCCGCCATGGTCCCGAAAGTGGCAATCTGCGATACCGCATCCCGGCCATAAGTCCGTGCCACATAGTCAATTACGCGGTCACGGCCGGCAATACAGAAATCGACGTCAAAGTCGGGCATCGACACACGTTCCGGGTTCAAGAAACGTTCGAATAGCAGGTCGTAACGCAGGGGATCCAGATCGGTAATCTTCAAGCTATACGCCACCAGTGAGCCGGCACCTGAACCACGGCCCGGACCGACCGGGACACCGTTGCCTTTGGACCACTGAATAAAGTCCATCACGATCAGGAAGTAACCCGGGAAGCCCATGTCGAGAATAATCTTCACTTCGAAGGCTAAACGCTCGTCATAGGGTTTGCGAATTTCAGGCCAGTCTTCACCGCGCTTTTCGGGCGGATACAGGAAGTTGAGTCGTTCTTCCAGACCTTGTTCGGACAAATGCGCAAAGTAGGTATCAATGGTATGACCTTCCGGAATCGGGTAGTCCGGCAAGTCATTAAAGCCTAAACGCAGGCTGACGTTGCAGCGTTTGGCAATATGGTAGGTATTTTCAATGGCGGTCGGAATGTCTGAAAATAGTTCCGTCATTTCCGCGGCAGTTTTAAAGTACTGTTCAGGACTGTAATTTTTCGGGCGACGGTCATCGCCTAATACATAACCATCGGCAATACAGACCCGGGCTTCATGCGCTTCAAAATCATCCCGTGTAATGAAGTGCACGTCGTTATGCGCCACCACGCCTATATTGTATTTTTTCGCAAGTTTGACCGCTTCCTGAATGAAATCTTCTTCACCTGGGCGGTTGGTACGGGTTAAGGCCAAATAAACACGGTTGCCGAATTTCTCAATCCACTCCTGCAATAGCGGTTCTGCTTTTTGCGGATTGGAAGTCAGCAACATTTTGCCGACATCACTGTGCTGGCCGAGTAGAACGATTAAATCTTCCTGCTGATTTAAAATCCATTCTTTTTGCACACAGGGAATATCCAGCTGTTGCCCGCTGATATAGCCTTCAGAAACCAGTTCGGTTAAGCTGCGCCATCCCTTTTTGCTCATGGCAAGCAAAGTGACTTTGTGCTCTGCATCATTCAGACGCAGGGTAGAACCAAAAATCGGTTTAATGCCTTTATCCAGACATTTTTTATAAAATTTTACCGCAGCATGCAGGTTGGACAAGTCGGTAATGGCCAATGCTGGCATTTCGTCATTTGCAGCAGCTTTAATAAGATCAGATACACGTACGATAGATTCTGTAATTGAAAATTCTGTATGTATACCAAGATGAACAAAGTGCATAAATGAGTCCCTGCAAAAACCACTGGATAGTTTAGCACGGGATTTATTGTTTCAGTTTGAAATTGAGGGGAAATGGCTAACTTTTAGGTCAACTCTGGATTTGATTTTTTGGACTGATCATTTGGCTATAAGTTAGGAGACAGGGTCTTTTACTTTTAAAAGATGAGCCGTACTGCTGTGCAAGGGAACAAAAATCTTTTATTGGCTTGATGATAGATCCTGAAAAAATTTTAGGCACAGCGTTACAGCTGAAGGCAAGACAAGCCAACGGATGACATCCAGGTGTCATTCTGTATAGCGCATGACAAGATGGATTCTATGGGAAGCTTTCTGGAAAAATCCGTAAATTTCGAATCTTTTCTTTATTCACTAAAATAAAACCCTCCGAAGAGGGTTTAAGTGTATTTTATCTTAATCGTGACAGCCATTCGCCAAAGGTCTGAACAAATTGCACCAGCAATAACAGCACAATCACGGTCAAAATGACTACACTGGTGTCAAAACGCTGATAACCATAAGAAATGGCGAGGTCACCAATACCGCCTGCACCCACTGCACCCGCCATCGCCGTTGCACCAATCAGGCTAATGGTGGCAGTGGTCAGGTTTAAAATGAGAGAACTGCGTGCTTCAGGCAAAATAAACCTGAAAATGATTTGCATGGGCGAAGCACCCATCGCTTGTGCTGATTCAATAATGCCTTCATTCACTTCAAGCAATGAAGTCTCAATCAATCGGCCCATATACGGACCAATATAAATGGTTAGTGGCACAATTGCCGCCCATGTCCCAATCGATGTCCCTACAAGCAATTTTGTCAGGGGAATAAAGGCAATCAGCAAGATAATAAACGGCAATGAACGCAGCGCATTTACAATCGGGTTTAAGCCATGATAAATCACCCGGTTTGGCAGAATGCCCTCAGGACGGGTCACCAATAAAATGATGGCCTGGATAAAGCCCCAGATACAACCGAACAGCAGGGCAAAAAACACCATGTGGAAGGTTTCTTGCAGCGCGGTAACAAACTGGTCAATCGACAGGGAGCTTTTCCAGTAAGGTGCGGTGATTTCTGTTAGCCACTGAACAATTAAATCTCTCATGCACTGACTCCAGACTGTTCAACTTTGACGCCGTTTTGCTTGAAAAACGCAACGGTTTGCTCAATCACTGCAGGGTCACCGAGAAGCTGGACAAACATTTGTCCAATCACAGAGCCATTAATTTCAGTCATATTGGCAAACAGAATATTCAGGCTGATATCAAACTGCTTAATGGCCGCCTGTACCACAGTCTCTTGTGCAGAAGTACCCAGGAATTGCAGACTATAAATGCTGTTATGATTTTTGTTTTCCAGGCTATTTAAAATATTCACCGGTAACTGTTGTTGCAGCACGGTTTGAATAAAGCTTTTGGTGGTAGGATGCTGGGGCTGACTGAAAATTTCCAGCGTCGAACCGGTTTCGATCACTTTACCCTGTTCCATTACCGCAACATAATCACACACAGATTCAATCACGTCCATTTCATGGGTCACCATGACAATGGTAATGCCTTGTTCTTTATTAATCTTTTTAAGCAAATCTAACACAGACTTGGTGGTTTGCGGATCCAGTGCCGAGGTCGCTTCATCACAGAGTAAAATTTTAGGATGATTGGCGAGGGCACGGGCAATCCCCACACGCTGTTTTTGCCCACCAGACAGTTCATCCGGAAAAGCGTCTTTTTTATGCTTAAGATCAATAAACTCGAGCAATTCCGCCAAACGTTTTTCCCGCTCGGCTTTGCTCCAGCCCAATAATTTCATTGGCATTTCGATATTGGCTGCGACAGTTTTGCTCTGCAACAAATTAAAATGCTGAAAGATCATCCCGATGTTGGCACGTTCCTGACGTAACGAGCGCGCATCCAATGCAGTAAAATCTTTTTGATGAATGATGACTTGACCATCATTTGGCCGTTCGAGCAGATTAATCAGGCGGATTAAGGTACTTTTACCTGCACCACTATAGCCAATAATGCCAAAAATACTGCCATCCGGAATCTGTAAATTAATCTGATCCAGGGCACGAATTGTTTGACCTTTAAGCTGATAGTGTTTTGAAATATTTTTAAATTCAATCATATGGTCAAAAACTATCTATAAAAAGAAAAACAGGCAAAGAGACTTTGCCTGTTTAGATGAACCAATTATATTACTATTTTGCTTCAGTGAGATAGCTAATCGGTTTATTTACGTCAACTTTAGTACCACCAAATTTTTCCTGAACAAATTTGTTCACGGCTTCAGTGTGGTACAGCGCGCCGACTTTTTTCAACACTGGGTCATTTTGGCGACCCTCGGCAACTGCTAGAATGTTGACATTCATTTTGGTGCTTTGGTCGATTGGCTCATAATAAATAGAATCTTTAAGCACATTCAAGCCGCCTTCCATTGCCAGGGTATTGCCTAGGACAATCGCATCAACTTCGTCTTTAACACGTACAGCAGTGGCCATCTGAATCGGTTTGATTACAATTTTTTTGTTGTTTTCAACAACATCGGCAGGGGTGCCTTTTACGTTGTCAAAATTAGGTTTTAATTTGAGCAGACCGGCAGATTGAAGCAGCAATAACGCACGTGATTCATTTGCGCCATCATTAGGAATGGCAATGGTCGCACCGGTTTTGAACTCATCCAGTTTCTTCACTTTACTTGAGTAAATGCCCATGGGTTCCAGGTAAGTGGTAGAAAGCGGAGCAATCTTATCTTTATTGGATTCATTGAAAGCAACCAGATAGGCATAAGACTGGAATGCATTCACATCAATTTCTTTATTCGCTACCGCTGTGTTCATGGACACATAATCGGTGAAGTTTTTCACTTCAAGTTTAATGCCGGCAGCTTTGGTTTCTGGAAGCGTGGCAATATAACGCCAGACTTCGGCATCCGAACCTGTTGAGGCCATAGTGACAGTCTGAAGACCG
This sequence comes from Acinetobacter sp. T_3_1, assembly GCF_025377055.1. Taxonomy (NCBI): domain Bacteria; kingdom Pseudomonadati; phylum Pseudomonadota; class Gammaproteobacteria; order Moraxellales; family Moraxellaceae; genus Acinetobacter; species Acinetobacter sp. T_3_1. Next base: position 118,959 of record NZ_JACHVD010000001.1, read on the forward strand.
TTTGCGTCTTTCGTTTGAGCTGCATCATTTGCAGGCGCTTCTTGTTTACCACAGCCAGACAAGCCAACTGAAAGACCTAAAACAAGACCAAGGAGCTTTTTCATGTATATGTCCTAGTAAATCTAATTTGGCGATAAATTTACGAATATGTCATTGGAGAGATTAAATCAAGTGTGAATCAGATCAACTGATTGATGCAGATGACTTTAAAATGTCCCGCTCATCAATGCAATTAGAGATCGGTAGCATCATGAAGATGTTTTATGTTTGAATAAGGCAAATTACTGTAATCAAACAATTTTCATGATGACTTATTCCTAAAAATTGGACACATCATAACAATTTTTTTTTATACATAATAGTGATTATAAATCTGATATTTAGCTTAATTTTGCATAAGAAAGTGAGCTGTTTTTATAAATTAACTCATAAAACAATAGATTAAATTTATTGAAATGAATAAAACGGATAATTAAAAGAATTTTGTTTCTATATAAATTTTTTTAAAATACAAAGCTGAAAAAGGGATATTGATAAAAATACTCATTGTTTGGTATTGATTCATTCTCTAAAAGATAAAGTTCATTAATTAGCATAAATTCGCGTATTTGCATTTTATGGTGTTTATTGATTTCTCCGTGGGCGCGTTCGTTTATTTCTATATGCTGTAAAAATGTTGGTAAACAAGCATCCTATAGCAAGCAAAAAAACCGCACTCGGCGTAATGCTGATCAGTTAAGGAGTTTAGAAATAAACTCCTTAATTTTTTAGTGATTCATGGCGGAGGCTTACCGTTTTAAATCAAACTCTTGTAGCTCATTTGTTACTTTGGTTTCGCCCAAAGTAACCAAAGGCATCTTGCGGAGCAATGCTCCTCACCGCAAAACTCGTCAGCCACTATCAACTAGCAAATTTATCGCAGAAACAATCATTTTTTAATGGAGTCCGGCCTCAAACAGTTGCGGATGACTTTCCCACATATCAAATACAGGCATGAATTTAAAAAAGAAAATGCCAGTCAATTTCTTAACTGACTGGCATTACGCACTCGTCGGGTTTTTTGCTGAATTAAATCAATCAAGCATTTTCGCGTGCAATCGCGCGGTAACCAATATCCTTACGGTATTGAACGCCGTCGAATGTCACTTTCTGGCAAAGTTCCAAAGCTTTGGTTTGTGCTTCACCAATGGTATTGCCGAGTGCAGTCACACAAAGTACACGACCGCCAGCAGTCACAATCTCGCCATTTTCATTGGCTTTTGTGCCTGCATGGAATACTTTGGTATCTGTCATTTCAGTGTCTAGGCCAGAAATTACATCACCATTGCTAGACGTTTCAGGGTAACCACGTGAAGCAAGCACGATGCCTACAGTCTTACGCTCATCCCATTCAGCTTCCGCAGGCAAGTTACCCGCAATACCCGCTTCAACTAAATCAACCAGTGATGATTTTAAACGCATCATGATCGGCTGGGTTTCAGGGTCACCAAAACGGCAGTTGAATTCGATCACTTTAGGTTGACCTTGTTCATCAATCATAAGGCCTGCATACAAGAAACCTGTATAGACATGACCATCCGCTTTCATGCCGTCAACGGTAGGACGCATCACTTCTTTCATGACTTTGTCAAAGACATCGGCAGTTACCACTGGAGCAGGAGAGTAGGCACCCATACCGCCAGTATTCGGGCCTTGGTCACCTTCAAAGATACGTTTATGATCTTGTGAAGTTGCCATTGGTAGAATGTTGTTGCCATCAATCATACAAATGAATGATGCTTCTTCACCTGCCAAGAATTCTTCAATCACCACGCGAGAACCGGCATCACCAAATTTGTTGCCTGCAAGCATGTCATCAATGGCATCGAAAGCTTCTTGATTGGTCATGGCAACAATAACGCCTTTACCTGCAGCAAGACCATCGGCCTTAATGACGATCGGTGCGCCGTTTTTCTCAACAAAAGCTTTGGCTGCATCGACTTCAGTAAATACGTCATAGAAAGCTGTTGGAATGTTATGGCGTTTCAAGAAGTGCTTGGCAAATGCTTTAGAGCCTTCAAGCTGTGCAGCAAATTGGGTTGGACCCCAGATTTTAAGATCAGCCGCGCGACAAGCATCAACCACACCATTAACCAGTGGTGCTTCAGGACCCACCACGATCAAGTCAACTGCATTGTTTTTTGCAAACTCGATAATTGCCGCATTGTCTAAAATATTTAAGGCAACATTTTCGCATTTATTTTCTGTTGCAGTACCTGCATTACCCGGTGCTACAAATACTTTTGCGACTTTGTCATCTTGTGCGATTTTCCATGCAAGTGCATGTTCACGACCGCCATTACCCAAAACTAAAATATTCATCGGTTCATACTCCATGAATCGAAAATGACATAAAGTCCTCAGCCTAAAAATAGGAGAGGACTTTATGCAAGATTAGAAATCTATTTGTCTAAATGTAGATGACTTTGTCATTACATTAATATCCAATCACTTAGTGACGGAAGTGACGCATGCCAGTGAACACCATTGCAATACCGGCTTCATCAGCAGCAGCAATGGTTTCTTCGTCGCGCATAGAACCGCCCGGCTGGATAATGCACTTGATACCCGCTTTCGCAGCGTTATCAATACCGTCACGGAATGGGAAGAATGCGTCAGATGCCATGACTGCACCTTCAACCACTAAACCTGCATGTTCAGCTTTGATCACAGCAATACGAGCAGAGTTTACACGGCTCATTTGGCCAGCACCCACACCAATGGTTTGACGGTTTTTCGCATAAACAATCGCATTTGACTTCACATATTTCGCAACTTTCCAGGCAAAGATCATGTCGTCGATTTCCTGTTCAGTTGGAGCGCGTTTAGTCACAACTTTAAGGTCATCTTTAGTGATCATGCCCAAGTCTTGATCTTGAACCAGTAAACCGCCGTTTACACGTTTGTAGTCAAGCTGTGCTTTACGCTCATCAATTGCTGGCAATTCGCCACATACAAGAACACGAACGTTTTTCTTCGCGCCAGTCACTTCAAGCACGCCTTCAGCAACGCTTGGTGCAATGATTACTTCAACGAACTGACGGTCAACAATCGCTTGTGCAGTTGCAACGTCCAATTCACGGTTGAATGCAATGATGCCACCGAACGCAGATTCAGGGTCAGTTGCATAAGCAAGGTCATAAGCAGCTTTAATGCCGTCTAAAGATACTGCAACGCCACAAGGGTTGGCATGTTTTACGATGACACAAGCAGGCTTCGCAAATGATTTCACACATTCAAGTGCTGCATCAGTATCTGCGATATTGTTATAAGAAAGCTCTTTACCTTGAAGCTGTTTAGCAGTTGAAACAGATGCTTCGGTTGCATCAGCTTCTACATAGAATGCAGCAGATTGATGCGGATTTTCACCGTAACGAAGGTCTTGCGCTTTGTTCAATTGCGTATTGAAGGTACGTGCAAATTTGTCTGCTTGGCCTTCTTCCTTACCTACGCGAGCGCCTAAATAAGATGCGATCATGCCGTCGTATTGTGCAGTGTGTTCAAATGCTTTAACCGCCAGGTCAAAACGTGTTGCATAAGACAAGCCGCCTTCAGCTTTAAGCTCGGCAATTACAGTGGCATAATCAGAAGCATTCACAACGATACCTACAGACGCATGGTTTTTCGCCGCAGCACGAACCATTGTCGGACCACCAATGTCAATATTTTCAATTGCATCAGCAAGTGAACAGTTCGGTTTTGCAACAGTAGCAGCAAATGGGTAAAGGTTAACCACAACCAGATCGATTGCATCGATGTTGTGTTCAGCCATGACAGCTTCGTCTAGACCACGACGAGCCAGGATACCACCATGGATTTTCGGGTGAAGTGTTTTTACACGTCCGTCCATCATCTCTGGGAAACCGGTGTGCTCTGAAACTTCAACTACAGCGATATTGTTGTCTTTTAACAACTTGTAAGTACCACCAGTAGATAAAATTTCTACCCCAAGAGCAGCAAGGTCTTGTGCAAATTCGACAATGCCAGTTTTGTCAGAAACAGAGATTAAAGCGCGTTTAATAGTCATGATGTCGTCACAGTTATCAAGAATTAAATCAAAAAGCTAAATAGCAGGCCAAAAAAAATGCCTGCGGAAACCGCAAGCATTTTATCACTTATTCACTCATTAAACCGTGAGCTTTTAACTTTTTGCGCAAAGTACCGCGGTTAAGGCCTAGAATTTCAGCAGCGCGGGTCTGGTTGCCACGAGTGTATTCTAAAACAACAGATAAAAGAGGTTTCTCCATTTCTGCCAGCACCATGTCATACACCTGAGAGGGTTGCTCGCCTTGCAATTGTGCAAAGTAGTGGCGAACTGCGCGATCTACGTGAATACGAAGAGCGACATCAGATTGTGCAGTAAAAATAGGAGACTTGCTATTCATGCGAATTAATCCGAAAAATCAAATATCACTTGGGTAAAGAGATATATAAAAGTGGTCTATAGAAATTCAATGAACCCCGTTTTAGATCCTAAAACGGAAGTTCTAAAACTTGATCATTTAGCTTGCCACAACTCGACGTTTCTGATCGAAATTTAAGCGTAACAATAGATTAATATTTGTTACTACCCAAAATCAAAACAAAAAAATCTACTCTATACGCTATATTTAATAAAGCGCATTTCAGTTAGACGATTTTGTTGTAAAAATTTTCGAGGAGTTTGCAGCACTAAGCTTTCGTGGCGCGTATCATAGCATTGTCTAAGAAAAAGTGAGCAAGAAAACTGCATTTTTTTTACATTTTTTTGTATTTTTTAATAGTTTTTTTCAATATTACGGGCGAATTATTTCTAAACTATAAGTGTCAAAGCTTTTGCGTGGCATAGGAATGCTAAATTTGAATTTAAAAGGACTATTTTGGGGAATTCTTTGAATTCCTTGGAGACTGGTAATCAAATATTCAGAAGGTTTAAATAAATAAGTTGATACGGTTTCCCCATTTGCTTTCAGATTTACCTTGATCATTGGAAGAGCCAGGCTTTCGGTATGATAGTTAATCAGTTCTCCAGTAAACTGGGTTTCTTGTCTGGAAATCTGTTTAACCTTTAACTTGTTGGTGGAGATCAGGCGATAATTTTCTTCCATCACCGAACAATTAAAAGCCTGACAGGCTGTATTAAATAAAGCACTAAATACCGGACTGTTATTTAAGATTTTCGGGTTAAACCAAAAAAATTGCAAAATCAGCAAGCTGGCCAGACATAAGTTAATGGTTCCCCATAAAACATAATGCCGCGTACCATATGTTTTCTCTTGTTCAGCTTTTTCTGACCAGTTCAGTGCAGGGTAGTTGCCAATGGGTTCTGTACTAAAATAATTCAGGTTATTGAGATAGGTCTTTAAATCGATATTCGAGTTTTCAACTTTACGATCGAAAATCTCCAATAAATGTTGTACCGGTTTCTGTTCCGTAATCAACTGCTCTTTAACCAGTGCATTGGATACAAAAGTTTGCTGGGATGGATCTGAAGAAGAAGCTGTTTGAGCGGGAGAGAAAGTTTCTTCTTTCTCTGCGACCAGATGGGTCAATGCATTAAAATTGGTTGAGCATTTTGCACAACAAACCATACCGCGAGCAACTGTAAGTTGAGCCACAGAGACTTTGTACTTGGTCAAACAGTTAGGGCAGTAGGTTTGTTTTTCGCTCATAGTCTATTCAAGATTTTTAGGGGGTAGTTTGGCGTTTACCCGAAATTCGACACCAATGTTCGTCACGTTTTTCGATTTGCAGTATATCAAAAAATTCAGAATAAACACTAGAAACATCAGCAACTTGCTCTTCTAAAATACCAGCAAGTGCGAACTCACCCTCAGATTTGACCAAAGTTGCGAATTCCGGCGCAAGTGCCATTAAAGGGCCTGCCAGAATGTTTGCGACAAATACATCGGCTTTCTGGTTTTTCAGCTCTTCATTGAACTCATCTGGTAGACCTACGTACAGATTTTCAAGCACACCATTCAGTTCAGCATTTTGTTGGGTCGCCAACACAGCTTGCGGATCGATATCCGTGGCATAAACTTTTTTTGCGCCCAGCAATAAAGCGGCAACCCCTAAAATGCCTGAACCACAACCGTAGTCGATCACAATTTTATCTTTGAGATCGGTTTTGCCGAGCCATTGCAGGCAAAGGAAAGTTGAAGCATGGTTGCCGGTACCAAAAGCTAGGCCTGGATCAAGCTTGATATTGACCGCATCGGCTTCGGGAGCCTCCATCCATTCAGGGACAATCCAATATTTTTCAGCAATTTGAATGGGCTCGTAGGCATCCATCCAGGTGCGTTCCCATTCCTGGTCTTCAAGAAATTCATAACGTAATGGTGCTTCAGGCATTTGTGCAGTAATAAAGGTAATTAACGCATCTACATCAATTTCTTCTTCATCTTCCTGCGCATAGATACCTGTCACAATGACTTTATTCCACAGCGGAGTTTCACCTGGAAGTGGTTCAAGCAAGTCCTGATTTTCAGCATCATCTAAAGTTACGCTCACTGCACCTAATGAATTTAAGAGTGTTTCAGTAAAATCGACTTGAGCCTGCTCGACAGTAATATGAATTTGTAACCACTTCACGGAGATAACCTAAATTTGTTTTATAAAAACGCCATTGTAACGGAACTCAGGTGGAAACCACTACATATTGATAAAAACTATCTTGAAAAAGGACGTGCAGCCCCGTCCTCTATTTATTTAAGCTGTATCAGGTGGCTATGGCTGCTGGGTGAGCGGCGAATTTATTTAAAAGCATGCCAAATAGCGCGGCAAAGATATACATAAAAATAGAATATACCGCAGCTGGCATGGCGATGGTGGAGTTCGCCATCACGGTAAGTGCAATGGTCATGGCCAAGGTGCTGTTGTGGATGCCAATTTCAAAAGCACAGGCACGCGCCTGGGCACTAGGAATACCGAGTAGCCGAGGCACGAAATAGCCGATACACAGGCTAAACATACAGAACAGTGCTGTAGCTGCTCCCACTTGAGTCAAGTACTCGGCAATATTCTGACGTTCACTCACAATTGCGCCAATAATAATCAGTATTAAAAATATAACCGCGAATATATGTAGCGGTTTATTTAACTTTTCTGTGAACTGTGGGGCATAGTGTCGAATCAGCATGCCTATGCAGACCGGGATAATAATAATGGCAAAGACTTGTAATATCTTACTGAACTGTAAGCTAATCTGTTGTCCGTCATTGATAAAATGCTGGATGGCAAAGTTGGCAATTAAAGGTAGCGTAAAAGCAGCAATGACAGAATTAATTGCGGTTAGGGTGATATTCAGTGCAATATCACCCTTAAACAGATAGCTAAACAGGTTGGCTGTACTGCCACCCGGAGAAGCCGCAAGTAACATTAAACCAACGGCTAATAAGGGAGATAAGGCTAAAACCTTAGATAGAATAAATGCAATCCCTACTAAAAGTACCAATTGGCAAAATAACGCAATTAAAACGGCTTTAGGGTGTTTGGTGACTCTGGCAAAATCTTTGGGGGTTAACTCCAGACCCAGGCCCACCATAATAATAGCAAGTGCCGAAGGCAGTAAAATGGTAATGATTCCTGAATTCATTTCAAGTCTCCTATATTTATTCTTGTTGAGCTGAGTTTTTAGTGATTTTTTCTATGCAACTTTACTGGCAATATAGATGTATGAATAGACTTTTTTCAGCAGTCATTTTTTAAACAGTGAATCAATCGTGAAAATCCCTTTATCCTTTTCTTCTTTCAAAGAGAGAAGGAGCTTTTAATCCCAAGTTTATTGACACTTAATGATCACTTTGTGACTTATGCATGAGATTTTTTTTGTATAACTGCTTTTTATATACCTGTTTTTGTATAAGTATGTTCTCAACAGGGCAGTTGTATCTTAGCCATTTAGCGTGCGTACCTTGTCTTTATGGAGCAGTTGTGGATTTTTGTTCAGGATATAACCAAATGCAAAGGCAAAAATATACATAAAAATAGTATAAATTCCTGCGGGAATGGCAATTGTGGTATTCGATAACACGGAAAGCGCAATAGTCAGTGCAATGCCTGTATTGTGAATGCCGACTTCAAATGTGCATGCACGAGCCTGCCGATCGGAAATTCCAGATAAATGTGGAACCAGATAACCCACTAAAAAACTGATGAAGCAAAACAGTGCTATGGCAACGCCAATCTCGGCAAAGTATTCGGTAACATTAAATCGTTCTCTATAGAGGGCGTACGAGAAAAGCGCAACTAAAAAAATCACAGAAAATAACCGCATAGGTCTGTTCAGCTGCAATGCTATTTGTGGGACAATCGAACGAATCAGCATCCCTAAACCCACCGGAACCAAAATAATTAAAAACACCTGAATGATTTTTTCAACAGGCATGGTAATGCTTTGCGACTCGCCTAAAAAATAAAGCATGGATAAATTGACAATAAAAGGCAGGGTAAAAGTGCAAATAATAGAATTAAGGGCTGTAAGGGTAAGGTTTAAGACCACATCTCCCTTAAAAATATAGCTAATCAAATTTGCTGTAGGGCCACCAGGAGAAGCGGCAAGCAACATTAAGCCAACCGCTAAAAGTGGAGAAGGCTTAAATAAAATGCAAATAAAAAATGCGACACCCACCAAAATGACTTGTTGTGAAAATAAAGCTAAAAAAATGGCTTTAGGATGATGACGGATACGAAGAAAATCTTTAACTGTAAGTTCAAGCCCTAAACCAATCATCATAAAAGCAAGTATAAGAGGTAAAAAAAGGGTAAAGAGTCCTGAATCCATGGAATATCCTTTATTGTTTTTATCCTTTGATATTCTTAGAGTTTAAACAAGATTTTTAAATAAGCAATATATGAAACGGGTAAAAACCAAGTATTTTACCCGTTAATTATTTGAATAAAATTAACTTTTTATGGAGATTGTTGTGGCTGCATCTCAGGTTGGGGCTGCATTTGAGGCTGGGTTTGCATTTCCGGTTGAGACTGCTGCATGTGCATTTGATGTTGTGGTTGCATTTGATTTTGTGGTTGCATTTGTGGTTGGGATTGTTGCATTTGTGATTGAGAAGGACGAGGAGCCATAAAACCTAAAGCACATTTACCTTTAACTTCAGTCCCGTTGATGTTTACAGATGTCGCGCCAGTATCTCCACTGCATGCACTGGTTAACTCGGGTTCATCTCCGGCAATGGATGAGTTTTTTGCTGAAGGAAAGAATTGAGGTTCGCAGGTACCATTCCAGATAATGCCTCGATAGGCAAAACTGACCGGTGCACCCTGACTTTTACCTTTACACACCTTTTGGTACCTTTGAGAATCATATACTTTTTCGACCTTATCATTTGCGGAAGCTGCAAATGGTGCGAAACATAAACCGCAGAGCATGGATGAGAGGAAAATATTCTTATTCATCTTTTATACCTTTGTTCGTAATGTACCCAACCTATAGCTTAAAAAGTAATCAAATTTAAACAATGCTAATCAAGTAAAAAAATTTACTTAAATGTTTAATTTCTATAGCGAGTCTGAAAAGTCGGATTACATTGCAACATTAAAACGTTGAAAATCGTTTCAATCTTCCTCATGAAATTCGACTCATTTTGTCAACTTATTTTGCTTAATTTTGATATAATGCTCCGTCATCATTTTTTATCTCTCAAACCATTATGCATTATCCTAAAGTTTACGATGTCATTGTTATCGGTGGCGGTCACGCAGGTACCGAAGCAGCCCTTGCTGCAGCGCGTATGGGTCGACAGACTCTGCTCTTGACTCACAACATTGAGACTTTAGGGCAGATGAGCTGTAACCCGGCGATTGGTGGTATTGGGAAATCACATCTGGTCCGTGAAATTGATGCCCTGGGTGGTGCAATGGCATTGGCTGCCGATAAGGGCGGTATCCAGTTCCGTATCCTGAATTCACGTAAAGGTGCGGCGGTACGTGCAACACGTGCCCAGGCTGACCGTGTACGCTTTAAGGCAGCAATTCGTCATACCCTGGAAAACCAGGCGAATCTGGATATTTTCCAGCAGGCGGCAGACGACCTGATTGTTGAAGGCGATACGGTTAAAGGTGTAGTCACCCAGATGGGCATCCGCTTTGATGCGAAAACTGTCGTGTTGACGACCGGTACCTTCTTGGGCGGTGTGATTCACATTGGCTTGAATAATGCCTCTGGTGGTCGTGCCGGTGATCCGCCTTCAATTTCACTGGCTGCGCGCCTTCGTGAACTGAAACTTCCTGTAGGCCGTTTAAAAACAGGTACACCGCCGCGTATTGATGCACGTTCAGTAGATTTTTCTGTCATGACTCCGCAGCCCGGTGATTTCCCGTCTCCGACCATGTCATTCATGGGTGATGCATCCATGCATCCGGAACAGATCAACTGCTATATCACGCATACCAATGAAAAAACTCACGACATTATCCGTGGCGGACTCGACCGTTCACCAATGTATACTGGTGTGATTGAAGGTGTGGGTCCACGTTACTGCCCGTCAATTGAAGATAAAATTCACAAATTTGCCGATAAAGATTCGCACCAGGTATTCCTTGAGCCAGAAGGTCTGGATACGCATGAGCTTTATCCAAACGGTATTTCGACTTCATTGCCTTTCGATGTGCAGTTTGAGCTGGTTCGCTCAATCCGTGGTATGGAGAATGCACACATTCTTCGTCCGGGTTATGCCATTGAATACGACTATTTCAACCCACAGGCGTTGAAATTCTCTTTAGAAACCAAGGCTATTAATAACCTGTACTTTGCAGGTCAGATTAACGGTACAACCGGTTATGAAGAAGCAGGTGCACAAGGTTTATTGGCGGGCTTGAATGCTGCCCGCCGTGCATGGGATCAGGAGCAATGGACACCGAAACGCGATGAAGCGTACATGGGTGTATTGGTGGATGACCTGATTACCCTGGGAACCAAAGAACCGTACCGCATGTTTACTTCACGTGCCGAATACCGCTTGATGCTGCGTGAAGACAATGCGGATCAGCGTTTAACTCCAATTGGCCGTGAAATGGGTCTGGTGGATGATGCGCGCTGGGCATCTTACTGTGAAAAAATGGAAGCGGTAGAAACTGAGAAAGGCCGCTTGCAACACCTCTGGGCTGCGCCAAACAATCCAATGGGCAAAAAATTCGTTGAAATGACCGGTGCAGATCTGTCTAAAGAATGTTCTGCTATTGATTTGCTCAAACGTCCTAACATCAGCTTCGCGCAAATTGCTGAACTTACGGGTTCAGAAGTTTCTGCATTTGTTGGTGAACAAATTGAAATTGCGGTGAAATACGAAGGTTATATCAACCGTCAGCAAGAAGACGTGGCGCAAATGAAGCGTCTGGAAGAAACCCGTATTCCTGCAGACTTTGATTATGATGTGGTTTCTGGTTTATCGCGTGAAATTACACTTAAACTGAAAGATGTTCGTCCTGAAACGCTTGCTCAGGCAAGCCGTATTCCGGGTGTGACACCAGCGGCAGTTCAACTGGTGATGATTACCATTCGTAAGAATAATCAGGCGAAAAAATCTGCTTAATACAATGTGAGTTAAGTTGGTAAAAAGCCCGCTAAATGCGGGCTTTTTATTGTTTAGTTTTAAACCATTGCTTTTGGCTATGGTTTGATCATAAATAACTACCGAAAATATAAGTATTTGAAAATATTATTGAATTTATAGTATTAAGATTTAAAAAGTCTATTTATATAATCTTTTACGTCTAATTCAATCGCTGTTTGCTAGGCTGATGCTCAATAAACCCGACCATTGTAGTGGTATTTATTTCAACAGATTGATCTGAAAATAGCGAAGCAAATTGCTGCAGGCTAATTTGCTTACTATGGACGGAGTTCAATCATGGCACAAATACAAACAGGTAAAATGCAAAAATTCTTAACGGTGTTCTTGTGTTTTTGGGTTGCATTTTTTGAGGGTTTTGATCTTCAAGCCCCGGGTATTGCAGCAAAAGGAATTGCTGAAACATTTGCTCTTGACCAGGTGCAAATGGGCTATGTATTTAGTTTGGGTGTTTTTGGGATGTTGTTTGGTGCGTTCTTTGGGGGACGTGTTGCCGACTATTTGGGACAGAAGAAAGTTTTAATGCTTTCAATTGCAATTTTCGGTCTATTTATGTCGCTTACCGCAATCGCACCGAGTGTTGAAATTTTATATGCAGCGCGCTTCTTTACTGGTCTGGGTTTGGGGGCGGCAATGCCAACCATGATTTCCGTGGTGGGAGATGAGGCGACAGAAGCCAACCGCGGCAAGCTGAACAGCTTGATGTATTGCGGATTACCGGTAGGGGCTATCTTTGTTGCAGGCTTGGCCATCTTATTTAAAGATATTTCTTGGCATACCTTGTTTTTAATTGGTGGTTTAACCCCTTTGGTTCTGTTGCCATTTATGGCGATTATTCTTAAAGACAAGCCTAAGAAAATCGCTGTTGAGCAAGTTGCAACTGAAGCTGTTCCATCTATGGTGCAGGTATTATTTAAGCATCAGCAATATAAATATACGATGCCGCTTTGGGTGGGTTTCTTCTTTACCCTGATGATCAATTATATTCTGATTAGCTGGTTACCTAATCTGCTGATGGAACAAGGCTTGGAAAAGCCACAGGCTTTCATGGTGATGCTGGTATTCCAGGTAGGCGCTGTCATTGGTACGCTGGCTTTGGGTTATTTGCTGGACCGTTTAAAATTGTGGCAGATGGCGGCAATTATCTATACTGGTTTATTTATTGCCCTTGTATTGTTATTTACCTCTACCTCTATTCCAGTACTTATTCTGGCAGGGTTTATGGGCGGGATTTTCTCGACAGGCGGACAATCAATTCTATATGGCATTTCCCCAATTTTCTATTCGGGTACAGGTAAAGTCACAGGCGTAGGCAGTGCGATTTCTTTGGGCCGATTAGGTGCAATGACAGGACCATTATTGACAGGAAAAATCTTGGCCATCGGTTTGGGAACCACGGGGATTTTAATGGCAAGTTTACCTGCCGTGGCTATCTCGGCAGTAGCAGTAACTGCACTCTCGCGTTATAAAGCCGCACATAAATAAAAGCATAACGCTTTAAAAAAGGGGGAATCTTGAGGATTCCCTTTTTTGTTGATTATTTTTAAGGATTCACTTTTGAGTTTGTTAATATAGTCGGATAGAAGACTGAATTTATAATGTTATGAGCTATCAACTGATCGAACTCGATATTCAAGCCACAGATAATATCCAATGTCCACACTGTCAGCAGCACGTGATCAATTGGGCAGAAGAACAATATATACAACCCTGCGAGCATGTATTGTTTATTGCTATGGATATTGGCTTTGAATATATGACTGATGAATTTGAGCAGACTATGCCACGTTCTGTGGATGATTTGCATGCTCATGATGATCAGGTAAATATGTTTGCCGAAATTGTCAAATCCACTTATCCTGATTATTTGATTTTTAAATCTGATCTGGGGATTGAGGGATATTTCCGCTATGTGGGTTTTACCGCATAAGTATATTGACCCCTTGAAAACCCAATAATGAAAAAGCGCCCTGAGGCGCTTTTTTATGGACAGAAAAGTTTAGCTTTCTATTTCTTCTTCTACATCATCATCGGCAGTATCCATGCCTAGTTCTTTCAGTTTGCGCGTCAGGGTGTTGCGTCCCCAGCCGAGCAATTCCGCAGCATGGCGCTTGCGACCACGGGTTTGCTGTAAAGCTGCGGTAATTAAAGTGCGTTCGAACATTGGTGTGGCAATGTCCAAAATCTTCATCTCACCATTTTTCAGTTTCTGGATGGCCCATTGACCCAATAACTCATCCCAGTGATGCAGTGAAATGCGGTCAAAGGTATTGTGTGACTGTGCATCTTCACCTGAACGCTGAATTGGAATCTGTTTTAGTTCCGAAGGCAAATCTTCAGGATAAACTTCACGGCCGGTAATCATCACCGTAAGCCAGCGACAGGTATTTTCGAGCTGACGCACGTTGCCTTGCCACGGTAGCTGTTGCATGTATTCCTGGGTTTCTGGACGCAAGATTTTAGGATTTACGCCCAGTTCTTTACCCGCACGGGCCAGAAAGTGCTGCGCCAGCATAGGGATGTCTTCACTGCGATGGGCCAGTTTAGGAATATGGATACGGATCACATTCAGGCGATGATACAAGTCTTCGCGGAAGCGTCCGTCATGCACCAGTTTTTCCAGATCCTGATGCGTTGCCGCGACAATACGCACATCGACCTTAACCGGGATATGTCCACCGACACGGTAAAACTCGCCATCTGCCAGAACACGCAGTAAACGGGTCTGGGTTTCAAAGGGCATGTCACCAATTTCATCTAGAAATAATGTACCGCCATTGGCCTGTTCAAAACGGCCTTGACGCTGCGAGTTGGCACCGGTGAATGCACCTTTTTCATGACCGAAAAGTTCGGTTTCAATCAGGTCTTTCGGAATGGCTGCCATATTCAGGGCAATAAAAGGTTTGCTGCTGCGTGGCGAATGACGGTGTAGCGCATGTGCCACCAGCTCTTTACCTGTGCCAGATTCACCGTTGATCAGTACCGTAATGTGCGACTGGGATAAACGCCCAATGGCACGGAATACTTCCTGCATGGCAGGAGATTCGCCAATAATTTCAGTCGACTGAATGGCAGGGGGGGCTTTGGCAGATTCCTGCTGCTGCAATTTGGCAATATGCAGAATGGCGCGGTTGACCAGTGCCAGGGCTTCATCAATATCAAACGGTTTAGGTAAATATTCAAAAGCACCGGTTTGGTAGCTGGAAACAGCAGATTCCAGATCTGAATGCGCAGTCATGATAATGACCGGCAAATCAGGATGAGTGCCTTTGACTTTGCCCAGGAAAGTCAGGCCATCGATGCCTGGCATGCGAATGTCGGTGAGAATCACATCGGGGGCATCTATGCTGAGCTGATCCAGTGCAGACTGTGCCTCTTCAAAGCTGGTTACGTCAAAGCCTTCTTCTTTGAAGGTTTTTTCCAAAACCCAGCGCATGGCACGATCATCATCAATGACCCATATTTTATTTCGCGACATGGTTAGACTCCCAAGGTAAATATAAGCTAAATACTGTTTTTCCTGGAACGGATTGGCATTCAATCATTCCGCTATGTTGGTGCATGATGTTTTGTGCAATGCTCAAACCGAGCCCGGTGCCTTTAGCACGTCCTGTGACTAATGGATAAAATACCGATTCCAGGATTTCTTCAGGCACACCCGGACCATTGTCTTCAATATCAATACGAACTGCCGAACGCTTTAACACCCCATTAATGGTGACAAGGCGCTGAATCCGGGTTCTTAAAATCAGTTCCGGCTGATGATCAACAAAGAATTCCTTATTTTCCATCATGGCTTGTACGGCATTGACACTGATATTGAGCATGACTTGAATGAGCTGGTCACGATCCGCCAGGACTTCGGGCAAGGACAGATCATAATCCCGGGTAATTTTGATTTTCTTTTTGGTTTGATTGGTAATCAGTGAACGCACACGTTCTAAAGGTTCATGCACATTGACCAGTTCATAACTTGGTAGCTGGCGGGAACCCAACATGGTATCGGCCAGATTACGTAAACGGTCTACTTCACTAATAATAATGTCGGTAAATTCTTCATATTGCGGATCATTCAGGCTGCGTGCCAAGAGCTGGGTGGCGCCGCGGATGCCGCCTAAAGGGTTTTTAATTTCATGGGCGACGCCACGAATCAGCTGTCTGGCCACCTGATGCTGCTGAATCAGGTTTTCTTCTTTGGATATTTTCAGCATCCGGTCAATCTGGTTCAATTCAATCAAGAGCAGCGGATGATAGGGTTTCTGCGAATTAATCAGAGATACGGTGTAATCAACATGAATATCTTTAAAATTGACACTAATGGTGGCTTCACGACGCGTATAAGGTTGTCCGGTTTTAAAGGTATTGAGCAAGGCTTCTTCAGTATTGAACTCATCATCTGGCATATGCAGCAAATTTAACACCGGCTGCCCCGCCGCACGCAGTAAACTGATGTCGAACAAGGATTCACAAGAAGAATTCAAATAAAAAATGTTCAGATGACTGTCGACCAATAAAATCGCAGTGGTTAAATTATCCACTAAAAGGCGGTAGTCGATAGCGACGGGTTGATCCATTTGCGAAAGCATCCTGTGTTAAAATAGCGCAATGGCATCTGCACTTCTTGTCATTTCTCCCTGTTATGGGACATTCAACGAGTTAAACGTGGTCGAAATAAAGCAAAATGCACGCCAACTTTGAGCATGGGTAAAAATATAAATTCTGTCGCTATAAAAGTGTGCTTTTTTGTTTTTGATAACAGAATTTCAATTCCATAGTAATAGAAATGGAATTATTAGTGAACCAAAATGGTGCGTTTGAATTATTTGCTAAAAATATAGCCGTATTTTGGTGCGCAATGTAAAGAGTCCGGATTCCACCTGTTTTTATGATTCGAAAAGACATACAATACGCGCATTATAGTGGAGCGCAGATTCATGAAATCCCCCAAAGTCGGTTTTGTTTCTTTAGGTTGTCCTAAGGCATTGGTAGATTCCGAACGAATTTTAACTCAGTTAAAGACTGAAGGTTATGATGTGGCATCGGATTATGACGGTGCCGATTTAGTTGTTGTGAATACCTGTGGTTTTATTGAATCTGCAGTACAAGAATCTTTAGATGCGATTGGCGAAGCCATGAGCGCAAACGGTCGTGTGATTGTGACTGGCTGTTTGGGTAAAGATGAAGACAAAATTCGCCAGATGCACCCGAATGTCCTCAAAGTGACAGGTGCTGCGGCATATCAGGAAGTGATGGAAGCCGTACACCAGTACGTGCCTGAACCACCAAAACATAATCCGTTTATTGATCTGGTTCCAGAACAAGGCATCCGCCTGACGCCAAAACATTATGCTTATCTGAAAATATCCGAAGGCTGCAACCATCGTTGTACTTTCTGTATTATTCCAAGCATGCGCGGTGACCTGGTATCACGTCCAGTCGGTTCTGTACTTGAAGAAGCAGCAGCGCTCAAGCGTGCAGGTGTGAAAGAAGTCCTGGTTATTTCTCAGGATACTTCCGCTTATGGTGTAGATACAAAATACAAGTTGGATTTCTGGAACGGCCAGCCGGTAAAAACCAAATTCTATGACATGTGTGAAGCATTGGGTCAGTTAGGCATCTGGGTGCGTCTGCACTATGTCTATCCATATCCGCATGTGGATGCCGTCATTGATTTGATGGCACAAGGTAAAATCTTGCCTTATCTGGATATTCCATTCCAGCATGCCAGCCCTAAAATTTTGAAACTGATGAAACGTCCGGCGCACAGTGAAAATACACTGGAGCGTTTAAAATTGTGGCGTGAAAAATGTCCGGATCTGGTGATTCGTTCAACCTTCGTGGTGGGTTTTCCGGGGGAAACCGAAGAAGATTTCCAAATTTTGTTGGAGTGGCTCAAAGAAGCCCAGCTTGATCGCGTCGGATGCTTTACTTATTCACCAGTTGAGGGCGCGACAGCAAATGACTTGCCGGATCATGTGCCGGAAGAAATCAAGCAAGACCGCTATGAACGTTTCATGCAGGTTCAGCAGGAAATTTCTGCAGCCAAACTGCAAAAACGCATTGGCCAAACCATGACTGTACTGGTGGATGATCTGGAAGAAGAATTCCCGGTAGCCGTTGCACGTTCTTATGCCGATGCGCCTGAAATTGATGGCAATGTCTTTGTTGAAGATATTGATAAAAGTCAGATTAAAGCAGGTGATTTGCTTGAAGTCGAAATTACCGATGCAGATGAATATGATTTATATGCAAAGTTAATTCGGATTAAATCAGCCTGATTTTTAATTTAACAACACGAATAAAATTTTAGATATTGAAAGATTCGGAGATTTCCTGATGTTGGACTCAAAAAAGCCCCGCTATGCACGTATTTTATTGAAACTTTCTGGTGAAGCACTGGCTGGAAATAAAGATATGGGCATTGATGCAACCGTGCTTGATCAAATGTCCCTAGCGATTGCGCACTTGGTCGGTTTGGGTGTTCAGGTGGGTATTGTGGTAGGTGGCGGTAACCTGTACCGCGGTAGCCAATTGCAAAAAGATGGTCTGGTTGGCCGTGTAACCGGTGACCAAATGGGTATGCTGGCTACGGTAATGAATGGTCTGGCATTACGTGATGCCTTGGTGCGCCGTAACATTAAAACCCGTTTAATGTCAGCACTTCCAATTGGTGCTGTGGTTGAGTCTTATTCTAGCCGTGATGCGATTCGTCATCTGACTCAAGGTGAAGTCTGCGTATTTGTTGCTGGTACAGGTAATCCGTTCTTTACTACAGATACAGCAGCCTGCTTGCGTGGTATTGAAATTGAAGCCAACCTGATCTTGAAAGCAACCAAAGTGGATGGTGTTTATAATAAAGACCCAAGCAAATACGATGATGCGGTGAAATATGAAACCCTGACTTTCGATCAGGTACTTGATGAAAAATTGGGTGTGATGGACTTGACTGCAATCTGCCTGTGCCGTGACCATAATGTGCCACTTCAAGTTTTCGACATGAACAAAGCAGGTTCATTGCTTTCAGTCGTTATGGGTGAAAAAGAAGGGACTCACGTTACGAATTAATGTACGTGAGCCTGAAAGCTCTTTATACTACACGCTATTTAGTTATTACATCTCTTAGAATTAAGTAAGGAAGATCACATGATTAACGATCTTAAAAAAGACGCTGAAGACCGTATGAACAAGACGCTTGAGTCTTTGGAGCATGGTTTTGCCAAGGTTCGTACAGGACGCGCGCATCCATCAATCTTAAACGGTGTTATGGTTCCTTACTATGGCTCGGATGTGCCATTAAACCAGGTGGCGAACGTGGGTGTTGAAGACTCGCGTACATTGCTTGTTCAGCCATTTGAGCGTTCAATGGTCTCTGCAATTGATAAAGCGATTCGTGAATCGGACTTGGGTCTTAACCCGATTACGGCTGACGCGATTCGTGTACCAATGGCGGCACTGACTGAAGAAACACGTCGTGATATGCAGAAAGTGGCACGTAATGAAGCGGAAAATGCCAAAGTCGCTATCCGTAACATTCGTCGTGACGTATTGGGTGACATCAAGGCATTGTTGAAAGAAAAAGAAATTTCTGAAGATGATGAGCGCCGTGCAGGTGATGACATCCAAAAAATCACCGATAAATTTGTTGCTGAAGTTGAAAAGCGCTTGGCTGCTAAAGAAGCTGAATTGATGAAGGTCTAAGATTTAATGACCGTATCAGAAGACAGTATGCTTCTTCCAAAACATGTTGCCATCATCATGGATGGCAACAATCGTTTTGCAAAAAAAAAGCAAATGCAAAAAGGTGCAGGCCATCGTGAAGGGAAGAATGTCCTGGATCCGATTGTTGAGCACTGTAGAAAAAATCACATTCAAGCATTAACCGTTTTTGCATTTTCCAGTGAAAACTGGAATCGTCCTCAGTTTGAGGTCGATTTACTCATGGCATTGTTGGAAGAAACCATACATGAGCAATTGCCACGGATGGAAAAATTCAATATCGCCTTACGTTTTATTGGCGACCGTTCACGTTTGTCTGATCGTTTACGCGAGTTAATGTTGCAAGCTGAACAAAGGACTGCTAAGTTCGACAGCATGACTTTAACCATTGCCATCAGTTATGGTGGTATGTGGGATATGGCTCAGGCTGCAAAACAGATTGCGGCAGACGTGTTGGCGAAAAAAATTGCGCTTGAAGATATTGATGCTGAACTGTTTGGGCAGCATGTCTGCATGGCCGATTTACCTGCTGTGGATTTACTGATCCGTACAGGGGGTGATTATCGCTTGTCGAATTTCTTGCTGTGGCAAGCGGCATATGCTGAACTATATTTTACCCCAACCTTGTGGCCTGAATTTACCGTAGAAGAATTAGATGATGCATTCGCGGTCTTTGCTGGGCGTGAACGTCGTTTTGGTAAAACTTCAGAGCAAATCCAACAAGAGAAACTTGAGAATTAATAAATGTTAGAGCGGATTATAACCGCATTGGTATTGGTAGCAGTCGTACTGAGTTGTATGTTTGCTACACAGTCTCAGTATCCAATGTTTATGCTGATGATTGTTGCAGCAGGGGTTGCAGGGTATGAGTGGTTTAAGCTTATGCCAAGAAAAAATAAAAATCTTGTTAAACCGCTAGCGTGGGTTTATGGACTTGCCACTGCTGCTTTAGCAACTTTAGCATTGTATTTTAATGATATCGCTCTGCTGCTTTGGGCTGCTTCCATTCTTTGCTGGATCTGCAGTATCTTTTGGGTTAAATCATATCCAGACTATGATGGGTGGTACAATCCCAGCTTAAAGATTATTGGATTTATTCTGGTTTCTGCTGCAGTCACTGCAATTTTCTCTGTATGGCATAGCTCGCCATGGTGGCTCATGTACCTGTTTTTACTGGTATGGGGGGCAGACAGCGGTGCCTATTTTGTTGGACGTAAACTAGGCAGGAAAAAACTTGCTCCGGATGTCAGTCCCAATAAATCGGTAGAAGGTTTGTACGGGGGTATTTTTACCGCCATGCTGATTGTTGTGGCAGTAGAAATCCTATATTTGGATTTAACCCTGGCACAACATATTTTATTTTTAATTTTATCTGTGGTTACGGTATTCAGTTCGGTTCTGGGCGACCTGTTTGAATCCATGATCAAACGTCGTGCTGGAATTAAAGATTCAGGTCGTATTCTGCCAGGGCATGGCGGGGTGCTTGACCGTATTGATTCATTGCTTGCTGCTGCTCCAATTTTTGCCGCAGGCATGTATATTTTAAAATTTATTGGTGTAGATCTATAGATGTCACAATCTGTTTGTATATTAGGTGTAACGGGTTCAATTGGTCAAAGTACCTTAAAAGTTCTGCAACAGCATCCTGAAAAGTATTCTGTTTTTGCAGTCACGGCGCATAGCCGAATTTTAGAGCTTGTTGAAATATGCAAACAGTACCGACCAAAAGTCGTGGTTGTTCCTTCCAGTCGGGTTAAGGAATTACAGCAATATTTTCATGATCAGTGCTTAACTGATATTGAAATTTTAACTGATGAAGCAGGCTTGATTGCTGTTGCCGAACATGCAGATGTGGATGTAGTGATGGCGGCAATCGTCGGTGCTGCGGGCTTATTGCCGACCTTGGCTGCGGTTAAAGCCGGTAAGCGTGTCTTGCTGGCCAATAAAGAAGCCCTGGTAATGTCGGGTGACATCATGATGCAGGCAGCACACGATTATCAGGCTGAATTGTTACCTGTTGATTCTGAACACAATGCTATTTTCCAGTGCTTGCCTGCGGGTTATTTTCAGGCAGAGCGCAATGGACAGCCGAAACAGGGTGTGTCGCGCATTCTGTTGACTGCATCTGGCGGGCCATTTTTAAACCATAGTCTGGAGCAACTGCAAAGCGTAACGCCTGCACAGGCCTGCAAGCATCCGAACTGGTCTATGGGGCAGAAAATTTCTGTTGATTCAGCAACTTTAATGAATAAAGGCTTGGAGCTGATTGAAGCCTGTCATCTTTTTGCAATTTCAGAACAGTTTGTAACAGTGGTGGTACATCCACAGAGTATCATTCATTCTATGGTTCAATATGTGGATGGGTCGACTTTGGCACAAATGGGCAATCCTGATATGTGTACGCCAATTGCGCATGCACTTGCATGGCCAGAGCGTATTCAAACCCATGTGCCTGCACTCAACCTGTTTGCCAATCAGCAACTGGATTTTCAGGAGCCTGATACACTGCGTTTTCCGGCATTAAAGCTTGCGCGTCAAGCCATGCAAACGGGTGGCTTGGCTCCTGCAATTCTAAATGCTGCCAATGAGATTGCTGTGGCTGCCTTCTTGAAAAACGATATTGGCTTTACAGAAATTTCTCAAGTGGTGGAACAGACTCTAAATCAGGTTGAAGGTGGTGCTGCAGAATCGATTGAACGTATTTTACAGGTCGATCAAATGGCCCGTTCTGCTGCCCAGCAAATTGTCATCAATAAAGGAAGCTAAAATATGAGTGCCTTGTTTATTATTGTGGCAGCAATTTTACTCCTGGGACCGCTCATTGCGATTCACGAGTTTGGACATTATATTGTTGCCCGTAAACTGGGTGTTAAAGTTTTAGTTTATTCGATTGGCTTTGGTCCCACATTACTCAAGTGGACCTCAAAAAAATCGGGCATTCAATATCAGCTTTCAGCCTTGCCATTAGGTGGCTATGTAAAAATGCTGG
The DNA here is from genome assembly GCF_025377055.1 of Acinetobacter sp. T_3_1. Classification (NCBI taxonomy): domain Bacteria; kingdom Pseudomonadati; phylum Pseudomonadota; class Gammaproteobacteria; order Moraxellales; family Moraxellaceae; genus Acinetobacter; species Acinetobacter sp. T_3_1. The sequence continues at coordinate 141,270 of NZ_JACHVD010000001.1, forward strand.
ATGAACGGGAAGGTCAGGTTGCCGAGGAAGATTTACCTAAAGCATTTAACCGTCAGCATCCCTGGAAACGGATTGCGATTGTTGCTGCAGGGCCGTTAATCAATCTGGTTTTTGCAGTGTTGTTGTTCTGGGTTTTGTTTATTCCATCGCAAGAACAATTGAACACCCGTGTAGGTAAAGTGTTACCAGATACACCAGCTGCGACAGTTCAAATGCAGGTTGGTGACAAAATTACAACAGTTGACGGAACGCCAGTCACAACCTGGGAAAAGTTAAATTTTGCCTTGGTGGACCGTGTTGGTGAAACCGGTTCAATTGAAATTCAGGCAGACCGTCACGGTCAGTTGCAAACCTTTCACTTGCCTATCCAGAACTTCCTCAAAAATCAGAACCAGTCTGCATTAGACAGTTTGGGCTTTTTGCCATACCGTCCACATATTGCTCCCGTGGTCAGTAAGTTAAGTGAAGATGGTGCGGCCATTCGTCAAGGAATGAAAGAAGGTGATAAAATTGTGGCCATTGATGGCGTGAAAATGAATGACTGGTTCGATGTGGTGAATATTGTCCAGGCTTCCCCAGAAAAATTATTAAAAATAGATGTATTACGTCAAAATCAACTGGTACATTTACAGGTGATGCCACAAGCCAAACGTGACAGCATGGGTAATGTTTCAGGTATGCTTGGTGTACAAAATGCCCCTGGAAAAATAACCATTCCGGAAGAATATAAGCAAACCATTCAATACAGCCCGACTGAAGCACTGGTGATGGCTGTTGATAAAACGGGTCAAATTTCAGGTATGATCTTGAATTCGATCGTCAAAATGGTACGTGGTTTAATTGGGCTGGACAATTTATCTGGACCAATCACTATTGCTAAAGTCGCAGGGCAAAGTGCGGAAATGGGTTGGCAAACCTTTATCTCATTTATGGCTTTAATGAGCGTGAGTTTGGGTATTTTAAATTTATTGCCTATACCAATGCTGGATGGTGGACATTTGGTTTACTATGTGATTGAGTTAATTCGTGGTAAACCTGTTTCTGAACAAATACAATTGGTTGGTTTAAAAATTGGTATGGTACTGCTCGGTAGCATGATGCTCCTTGCATTATTCAATGACTTCATGCGTTTATAACAACGTAGATATGTAATAAATTAACATCGGAAAAGACTGGCATGCAGCACACACATTTATTTATGCCTTTGGCACTCGTTAGTGCAATGGCAGCAGTACAACAAGTATATGCAGCAGATGAATTCATTGTCCGCGATATCAAAATTGACGGACTTGTTCGCTTAACGCCAGAAAATGTTTATGGGATGTTGCCTGTCAATGCTGGCGATCGTGTCAATGATGCGACCATTGCAAATGCCATTCGTGCTTTGTATGCCACAGGCCTGTTTGATGATATCAAGGCATCACAACAAGCAGATACGCTTGTTTTTACCGTGGTAGAACGTCCGGTTATTTCCAAGGTCGAGTTTAAGGGAAATAAACTTATTCCTAAAGAAGCCCTGGAAGAAGGGCTTAAAAAGATGGGGATTGCAGAAGGCGAGGTTTTGAAAAAATCTGCTTTGCAAACCATCGAAACTGAACTTGAACAGCAGTATATGCAGCAAGGTCGTTACGATGCCGATGTTAAGGTAATCACGACTGCCAGACCGAATAACCGTGTTGATTTAACCATTGATTTTGTTGAAGGTAAGGCAGCCAAAGTTGTTGATATCAACATTATTGGCAATACTGTTTTTAAAGAAAGCGAAATCAAGCAGGCTTTTGCGGTTAAAGAAAGCGGCTGGAGTTCAATTGTTACCCGAAATGACCGTTATGCGCGTGAAAAGATGGCAGCCAGCCTTGAAGCTTTGCGTGCCTTGTATTTAAACAAGGGTTATATCAATTTCAATATCACCAACTCAAGTTTGAACTTGAGTGAAGATAAAAAGAATATCTTTGTCGAAGTGTCTGTAGATGAAGGCGAGCAATTCAAATTTGGCCAAAGCAAGTTCTTGGGTGATGCTCTTTACCAGCCTGAAGAATTAAAAACGCTGCAAATCTATAAAGATGGCGAGATTTATTCGCAAGAAAAAGTCAATGCAGTCAAACAGCTGTTACTGCGCAAGTATGGTAATGCCGGTTATTACTATGCTGAAGTCAATATTGTTCCTGAAATTAATAAAGAAACCAAACTGGTTGATTTGAATTATTATATTAATCCGGGTCAACAAGTTACGGTGCGTCGTATCAATTTTACCGGTAATACCAAAACTGCCGATGAAGTATTGCGTCGTGAAATGCGCCAGATGGAAGGTGCATTGGCGAGCAATGAAAAAATTGATTTGTCTAAAGTCCGTCTGGAGCGTACAGGTTTCTTTAAAACGGTTGATATTAAACCGGCACGTATTCCGAATGTTCCTGATCAGGTAGATCTGAACGTCAATGTTGAAGAGCAGCATTCAGGTACCAGTACACTGGCAGTCGGTTTCTCGCAAAGTGGTGGTGTAACCTTCCAGGCGGGCTTAAGTCAAACCAACTTCCTGGGTACGGGTAATAGCGTTTCGATTGATTTATCCCGTTCAGAAACACAAGATTATTATAATTTAAGTGTAACCGATCCGTACTTCACCATTGATGGGGTGCGTCGCGGTTATAACATGTACTACCGTAAAACCAAGCTGGATAATGACTATAACGTCAATAACTATGTGACGGACAGTTTTGGTGGCGGTATCAACTTTGGTTATCCAATTGATGAAAACCAGAGTGTCAGTGCAGGTTTAAATATCGACCAGACAGAAGTAACGACTGGTCCATACGTTTCGACTTACGTTCGCGATTATTTGTTAGCGAATGGCGGTAAAGCGACTGGTACAGGTACTGGATGCAGTGTTGCTCTAGTTCAAGATCCGGCAACAGGGCTATTTTCTTGTCCTGCAGGATCAGAACTTCCATTTGACAATAAGTTTAATGGTGATTTCTTAACCTATAATCTCAATTTAGGTTGGTCTTACAATACTTTAAACCGACCTGTCTTCCCGACATCAGGTATGTCACATCGTGTGAATGGTGAAATTGCATTGCCAGGCAGTGATGTGGAATATCAAAAAATCACTTATGATGCCCAAGCCTTCCAGCCTTTAGGTAAGGGCTTTGTACTGCGTGGTTATGGTAAGCTGGGCTATGGTAATGACCTGCCATTCTATAAAAACTTCTATGCTGGTGGTTTTGGCTCGGTTCGTGGTTATGACAACAGTACATTAGGTCCTAAATATCCTGGCGTGACCTTTAATGAAACTCAAACCCAAGATTATGATCCTGAAGAAGTGGGTGGTAATGCTCTAGTTCAATTTGGTGCCGAGCTTGCATTACCTTTACCATTTAAAGGGGATTGGACACGTCAGGTTCGTCCAGTGCTGTTTGCTGAAGGTGCACAGGTATTTGATACTCAGTGTGATATTCCAAAAGGAAACTTATACCTGAATTCGAGTAATACTCAAGTCAATGCGAAACAGTATTGTGAAGATAACTTCGGCTTTGATGCAGGCAATATGCGTTATAGCGTAGGTGCAGGTTTTACCTGGATTACCATGATTGGGCCATTATCTCTCAGCTATGCTTATCCGTTAAATGAAAAAGACGGCGATAATACTAAAAATATCCAGTTTGAGATTGGTCGTACTTTCTAAGTGCGACCTTCAATGGGTTTAAAAAAGGATATTTGCATGAAAAAAATATTAATGAGCCTGGTTTTTGCTGGTTTGGCGAGTACCTCAGTGGTACATGCTGCGGGTTATGGCGTGGTTGATCTGGAAAGAGTGGTCGAAAACAGCATGTATTTAAAACAGCAGAACGTTTCTTTACAGCAAAAGGTCAAGCCGCAAACCACCAAGCTGGAACAGTTGGCTAAAGAGCTGGAAGCTCTACAGCAACGTGCTCAGCAAACGCCTAATTTATCCGATGCTGAAAAGCAGAAAATGTCTGCACAATTTCAGGCGCAGCTAAAAGAGTTTAATACGCTGCAACAAAGCGTACAGACAACCGTTCAATCTACGATTCAGCTGATGAACAAGACTTTAGGGGATCGAGTCAAGCAAGTAGCAGAACAATTGCGTAAAGAAAACAACTTGGATATTGTTTTGAATAAAAATTCCGCGCTTGCTTATGACCCTAAATATGATTTAACTGATAAAATGATTCAAAAGGTTAACGTTATTAAGTAATCAATGAATCCTAAACAATTTCGCTTAGAAGATCTCGCCCGTTTAGTACAAGGCGAGCACGTAGGTCAATCTGATTTAATCTTGGAAGGATTGGCCAGCTTAGATGCGGCTCAAGCGAAACATATTGCATTTGTAAACGCTGATAAATATCTGGATCAGGCACGTGCTTCAAAAGCAGGTGCCTTGATTGTTACTTCAACTCTAAAAAATCAGTTAGATACGCACAATAATTTTATTGTAGTGGATAATCCTTATCTTGCTTTTGCCATCCTGACCCATGTATTTGAAAAGAAAAATCAGCATCAGGGAATAGAAAGTACAGCACAAATTCATCCTTCAGCCATGATCGCCGATAGTGCCTATATCGGGCATTATGTTGTTATTGGTGAGCATTGCGTAGTGGGTGATCATACCATTATTCAGTCACACGTTAAAATTGATGATGATGTTGAAATTGGTCAGCACTGCTTTATTGATTCACATGTCACTTTAACCGGTGAGACAAAAATCGGTGACCGTGTCCGTATTCATGCCAATACCGTGATTGGCGGAGAAGGCTTCGGTTTTGCGCCTTACCAAGGTAAATGGCATCGTATTGCACAATTGGGTTCAGTTAAAATCGGTAATGATGTCCGAATTGGGTCAAATTGCAGCATAGACCGCGGTGCACTCGATGACACTATTCTGGAAGATGGGGTTATTATTGATAATCTTGTGCAAATTGCCCACAACGTAAAAATTGGTGCAAATACAGCCCTGGCTGCAAAATGTGGTATTGCCGGAAGTACCACAATTGGCAAAAACTGTGTATTGGCTGGGGCAGTTGGGGTAGTAGGCCATATTAATATCGCCGATAACGTGACGATTACCGGGATGTCAATGGTCACAAAAAGTATTTCTGAGGCGGGAAGCTATTCTTCAGGTACACCAATGCTGGAAAGTTTGCACTGGAAACGGGCTGCGGTACGCTTTAAACAATTAGCAGATGTGCCATTGACCCAATTACTCAAACGGCTTGATCATATACAGGCTCAAATCGAGTCCCTTGAATCAACTTTTAAGCGTAAATAGATTATGATGACTGAGTCGAATACTGCTGCATTTACGAAGCCTGAATTGCCAATGTATATTCAACAAATTCGTGAATATTTACCTCACCGCTATCCTTTCTTATTGGTCGACCGTATTGTTGAAGTGACTGATAATGGCATTGTGGGCTATAAGAATGTTTCAATCAACGAAGAGTTTTTACAGGGACATTTTCCGGATTATCCGATTATGCCAGGTGTTTTGATTGTTGAAGCATTAGCTCAAGTCTCTGGTATACTTGGCTTTATCATGAATAATGAAAAACCGGGTCCAGGTTCATTGTTTCTTTTTGCGGGCGCTGAAAAAGTCCGTTTTAAAAAACAGGTCGTTGCTGGTGACCAATTGGTATTAAAAGCAGAATTGGTTATGCACAAACGTGGCATTTACAAATATAATTGTATAGCCACAGTGGATGGCGTTGTAGCAACAACCGCGGAAATTATGGTTTCGCATCAGAAAATAGAGCAGGCATGAGTAAAAACGATTTAATTCACCCAACCGCCATTATTGACTCATCTGCAGTCATTGCTGCAGATGTACAAATTGGTCCTTATTGTATTATTGGGCCACAGGTCACCATTGGTGAGGGCACCAAGCTGCATTCACATGTAGTGGTTGGTGGCTATACTCGTATTGGGAAGAACAACGAAATATTCCAGTTTGCGAGTGTGGGTGAAGTTTGTCAGGATTTAAAATATGCTGGCGAAGAAACCTGGCTTGAAATCGGCGATCATAACTCAATTCGCGAGCATAGCAGCTTGCATCGTGGTACTGTTCAAGATCAAGGACTTACCAAAATTGGTAGCCATAATTTATTGATGGTCAATACTCACATTGCACATGACTGTGTGGTGGGCGATCATAATATTTTTGCCAATAATGTCGGTATTGCTGGGCATGTACATATTGGCGATTATGTGGTTGTTGGTGGAAACTCGGGTATTCATCAATTCTGCAAAATCGATTCTTATAGCATGATTGGTGGTGCTTCGTTAATTTTAAAAGATGTGCCTGCTTATGTCATGGTATCTGGTAATCCAGCGCATGCTTTTGCAATGAATGTTGAAGGCATGCGTCGTAAAGGCTGGTCTAAAAATGTCATCCAGGCATTACGTCAAGCCTTTAAATTGATTTATAAAGAAGGTTTAACCACTGAACAGGCAATTCAGCAGATTCGTGAAGATATTTTGCCAGAAGCGCCAGAAGCACAGCTATTGATTGATTCTTTAGAGCAATCCAAACGCGGTATTGTTCGTTAATCGAATCTATTGTTATAAAAAAGACACCTGTTAAGGTGTCTTTTTTTTATTGTTTTAAATATCCCACTTCTTCAGATTTGGGATAATTTTTTTGCAGTTTGGTTTTAAGCTGGTTGGCAAGCGTTGTATTGTGATCGACATCTTTGGCTATATTGTAGAGTTGATATAAAGAGCGTGATGCCTTTGCAGAATTGGGATATTGATTGACCACAATATTGTAGTTCTTTTTCGCTTCTGCATAATTGGTCGGTTCAATGGCCAGATTAAATTCAGCGAGCCAGAAATAAGCATTACTGATGTAGACACTATTAGGATTATTCTTGATAAAGTTTTGCATTGGAGCAATGGCTTTTTTGGCACCGCCTTGTTTATAAGCATCCAGCGCTACAGTATAGGCTGCTTTATCCAGTTCAGCTGAAGAGGGTTGAGCACTGGCAGGAGAGGCCTGTTTTGCTGGGACAGAAGCCGCTTGCTTGGCGGTGGTATTCGAGGCTACTGGGGCTGGGCTGTTTGTGCTGCTGGGAGAAGTATCCTGTTGGTTATCCTCCTCTGGAGCTGCACTTTCTGGATCCACTTTTTGTTGCAGCAGCTCGAGCCGCTGATCCAGATCGGTATAGCGATTGGTCAGCTCGTGTTTCAGCTGTTCAATTTCGTTGTCCTGTTCTTCAATTTTTCCTCGCAATGTGCGAAGGTCATTTTCTAATTGCTGGTTTTTCTGCATGAGTTGCCAATTCAGATTGGTGGGTACATTGGCAACTGCTGCACCTGAATTGATGGCGACATTATTGGCGCTGAGGTCAATGCTGTTGTTTTGACTCAAGCCGCGTGATTCAATCGGGACATTGGCATAAAGTGAAGCGGAACCCAACAGGGTGAGTACACATAAAGCATGCTGTTTGAGCATCATAAAAACATCCATTTTGTATTTTTCGGTACTTTCTAAACGCAAGATTTTAGAGCGTGACCATTTAAAAGACATGACGACATTAAAAACGTCCGGCCCATGAAATGCAATATGTGTTTACAATCTTGTCATAGTTTTAAAGTAATTGATTGTGCAGATAAAAAACATCTAAAAATGCTGTTTTTAATCAATATTGTTTTTTTAATAATCAAATAAAAGCAATGTTGCTGGAAAACAGCTTGGAGTACTTGCAAGTTAACTAAAAATCTCTATACTCTGTTCTTGCAATGGTAGCCCTGCCGGTTACTTCGCAATTGTACTCTACGAACCCCGCCAGGACCGGAAGGTAGCAACGGTAGTAGAACTATAATGTGCCGAAGCTTTGCTGGTAGGGTTGCCACCATATTTATAATTAAAAAATAATTTAACCTGCCTTCCTTTTGTCTGATCTATTATTCTATATTTTAAAATTACACATCGAATTTTCTATGTGATAGTGATGCTTATTTCTATTTTGATTGCGCTGTTACTTATTCGATTGCAAACCCTTTGGATTAAGATTTTCATTGTTTAGCACTACTATTTGCTTTTTATCCTGCTTTTATATCATTCATTTATGGGGTTATAGAATTCTTTGAGATGATCAACATTTAACGATTCGTGGTTTAAAAACGATAATCATTGACTCAGCGCAAATCGAGGCAATTGATGAACGCATAGTAAATGGATTTAGTCACATCAATCTTTATTTAAAAAGACAAAACAGTCCTAAAATCAGACTTTATGAATATTTGGAGTAATATGATGAGCTTCGTCGTTATTTTCTAACGAACTATTCATCTCGTGAGCGGGATTGACCCAAATTTCGAATTTTACGAATGCAGAGGATTAATCCTCAGCTTTGCGGCTAATCGCTTGCATAATCGCATCCATTTCAAACCCGCGATACATCAAAAAGCGTATTTGCTTGGCTTTCAGTTTTGGCTCTTTTTCAACCTCCAGACCGAATTTTTTCACTTTCAGTTGATAGGCCTGTTCATTCCAGTCGGTTTCTTTCAATTCATCCTGAATCAGACTGCTATCAATTTTTTTTGATTTTAACGCCATCTTGATGCGGTTTGGACCTTTACCTTTACGTTTCTGGCTCGACAGCAGCGTTTCAGCGACACGTTGGTCACTCTGGTAATTTTCTTTTGCCAGTTCATCCACCAGTTTTAGCACTTCACCGCGATCCAGGGCATAAAGTGCAAGTTTCTCGATCAAATCTGCCTTTGAGTATTCCTTACGGGTCAATACGGCAAAAGCGTAGGAGCGTAAGCGTGTGCCCGTCAGGCCTTGAGGTTTGGGCTGGGTTTCAGTTTCAAAGTGCAAAGCATCTGAGTCTTGAGATGGATTCGAACAGACGGGCAATTCGCCAGGCGACTCATCAAATTGTTGCTTGAGTGCTGCGTAATCCAGCATGTTGGGAAATTTGGGATTGCTCATAAGGTGGTCTATCGCATCAAATATAAAACGCCCCGTAGGGCGTTTTACAGTTTAACTTTTATTGTGCTGGAAATTAAGCATCTAAAAAGTCTGGTTCAGCTTCGTCATGGTCTTCTGCCGGTGCTGTACCGGTAGTGAGGAGCTGTTCACGGATCAGTTTTTCAACTTCCACTGCAATTTGTGGATTTTCTTCCAGATGGCGAATGACGTTGTTTTTACCTTGGCCGATTTTATCGCCCTGATAAGAATACCATGCACCCGCTTTCTGGATGATCTCTTGCTGTACAGCCAGGTCGATCAATTCGCCTAAATGGTTCACGCCTTTACCATACAAAATCTGGAACACGGCTTCTTTAAATGGAGGAGCCATCTTGTTCTTCACGACTTTTACGCGGGTTTCGGAACCGATGATTTCATCACCTTCTTTCACCTGGCCAATACGGCGGATATCCAGACGTACAGAAGCGTAGAATTTAAGCGCATTACCACCCGTAGTGGTTTCAGGGCTACCAAACATCACGCCAATCTTCATACGGATCTGGTTAATGAAGATTACCATGCAGTTAGAACGTTTTGCATTACCGGTGATTTTACGCAGTGCCTGGCTCATTAAACGGGCTTGCAGACCCATGTGCGAGTCACCCATTTCACCTTCAATTTCCGCGCGTGGCGTTAAGGCTGCAACGGAGTCGACCACAATCAGGTCAATCGCGCCAGAGCGTACCAGCATGTCGGCAATTTCCAGTGCCTGTTCACCATTGTCAGGCTGTGATACCAACAGATTGTCGATATCTACCCCTAACTTGCGGGCATATTGCGGATCAAGCGCATGTTCGGCATCGATGAAGGCACATGTACCGCCCGCTTTTTGACATTCTGCAATCGCCTGTAACGTCATGGTAGTTTTACCTGAAGATTCAGGACCGTAGATCTCAACGATACGGCCTTTAGGTAGACCGCCAATACCCAGTGCGATATCCAGGGTTAAAGAACCTGTAGAGACCGCTTCAACGGCTTGTACAGTATTGTCACCAAGGCGCATTACTGTATTTTTACCAAACTGTTTTTCAATCTGGCTTAGGGCAGCATTCAGCGCCTTGCTTTTATTATCATCCATCTCACAACCTCAAAACGATGTCACCAAAATATTCACTTAAGTGGATGTGTTGCTTTCAAACGTGTTCCACCCAAGTATAGTGACAGATTCATTCCTTATGTACTATATCAATTCAGTCGAATGCGACAGAATGTGACGCTTAAATATCAACAGCTTCTAATCATGATATGACCAGTGCTGATCGAACTGCTGATCATTATCTTGTTTGAATTTACTGATTTGTCTTCGATCTTTTTTGCTCGGCCGATGTTCAGGTCGCGCTAGATTATGCAACTTTCTTTGGGTGGCAATCAACTCTCGTCTTGCAACGCTCACTTCGGTTTCTTCGTAAAGCTGCTGGGCAATCGGTGCGGCACCACGAACAGCGGATAAGGCCTTGATGACGACGGTTTTACGGTCAAAACCCTGCTGAATGGTGAGCTCCATTCCAACACGTACATCTTTGGAGACTTTAACCCGTTCGCCATTATGATGCACCTTGCCGCCTTCAATGGCAGCTTTGGATATTGAACGTGTTTTAAAAAAACGTGCTGCCCATAGCCATTTGTCAACACGCATACTTTCAACATGGTTCTGTTGAGAAGAATTAGGCATATTTTTTCAGATCCTCAGCTTGTTTTAAGATCACCATTAAATCGGTCAGCTCTTGTAAAATGGGATAGGAACTTTCAGTCCTTATTTCTTTTTGAGATGAGGGCTGGGCAATGGTAATTAAATGCTGGATACCAAATTTTTCTGCACCTTTGAGCACTTTTTCAGTGTCATCAATAAAATAGGCGTGTTCGACCTGAAAGGGGTGCAGTGAATGGAGTTTTTGCCAGAACTCGACGCACTCTTTGGCATAACCGATGGTTTCACTGCTGATAATGACATCGAAATAATGCGCGATTTGGGTCTGTTCGAGTTTAAATTTTAAACCTTCACAATCGGCATTGGTCGCTATCCAGCAGGCATAGCCGTGGGCTTTAAGATATTCCAGCAGTTCAATGCAACCTGGACGTAAAGCCACCTTGTGCTTAAATTCCTGTTGCAGGGCCAATGTATCCACCCCTACCTTTGCACTCCAGAAGCGTGTGGAATACCAATTTAAGGTATGATTGTGTTGCTGGTAAAACTGAAATAACGCTTGGGTACTCTGTTCGAGTGTACAGTTATGCTGTTCTGCATAGCGAATAGGAAGCTGATGATTCCAGATAAAATCATCGTAAGCAAGATCAAGAAGGGTACCATCCATATCAAAGATGATGGTGGGTTTTTCTGAATAATTCGGCATATGAAGGTAATCTATGTTTAAAGCGACCACGGCACCGCAAGATGCCTTGATTTTACAGTTGGTTCCCATTGTGACACAGGCATGTGAAATTTTGCGAGCAGAATATCAGGCCTATTGTGCGGGTAAAAATTTTGATGTGGAGCATAAGCAGGACCAGTCGCCAGTCACCCAGGCGGATTATCGGGTCAATGAATTTATCACCCGTGCATTAAAACAGACTTTTCCGCTCATCCCTTTATTGTCGGAAGAAGGCGACAATAGTCAGCGCAAGCAATGGCAAAACTTCTGGTTGCTCGATCCCCTGGATGGCACCAAAGAATTTCTGCATAAACGTCCTGAATTTACCATCAACCTGAGCCTGGTAGAAGGTGCCAATACCACCTTTGCGCTATTGGCTATACCGGGTGAGCAAAGCATATATTTTTGTCCCAAACAGGGCGTACCTTTAAAATTTGAAATCCAAACCCGGCAATGGCTGCACTATGTCGATGATTTGCCATCTAAAACTGTTCAGGTGGGTTTGAGTCAAAGTAGCCAGAACAAGCCCAGATATGCCGAATATCTGGACATCCTGAAACAGCAGGTCGATATTGTAGAGTTCAGGGCGGGAAGCGCCTATAAGTTTTGCATGATGCTGGAGGGGAAAGTCGATATGTATCCGCGTTTCCATCCGACCAGCGAGTGGGATACCAGTGCAGGGCAATGTCTGATTGAGCGTATCGGGGGCGGTCTGGTCGATTTTAAGGGCAGACCCTTTGTATATAATCAACGGGAAAGTTTGCTGAACGGTGGTTTTATCGCATTTCGTAATGTCGAGATGAAAAAATTGGCATTCCAGACCCTAGGACTTATGGCGAACATACATTGAGCTGATGCATTAACATGCTATAGTGTGCTATGTACCCATGTTTAATTTTGGCTGCTTCATGGCGTTAAATCTACTCCCTACAAGTATGCTGAAGGCACTCGATTTGCTGCCTGATGCCAAAACCCCTGTTACCCTGTTTACCCGTCATTCTATTCGTGAGGTCGTTACAGGGCAGGGTCTGGCTGGCTATGATTTGCAGTTAACCGAACAAGGCCGTGACTTGGCACAGGCGTGGGGAAGCTATTTAATTGATAATACGGACCGTAGCATCCAGCACTGCATTTCAAGTCCGATCCAGCGCTGTGTCGATACTGCTGCCTTAATGATTCAGGGTGCCGATACGAGTACGCTGGCACAAAATACCCATCATATTGAAATTGTCCAGCAAGGCTTGCTGGTCGAGCCGGGAAGTTTTGTGCTGGATATTAAACAGGCGGGGCCTTATTTTCAGAAACAGGGTGCTTTGGGCTTTATTAACAGTTTTGTCAATAATGCATTGCCTGGAATGAAACATCCGATTACCGGTGTGGTCGATGTGTTGGAGCTGATTTATAACACCCATCCGCAAGATCATTTTGGTTTAAGTCTGGCCGTGAGTCACGATACTATTTTGGCAGCCATTATTGCGGTGATTTCCGGTCGTAATACTGTTAGCCGGGAAGACTGGCCAAAAATGATGGAAGGCCTGTTTGTCTGGTTTGAAGGTGATGTATTTCTAGAATCCAAACTGAAATGGATTTGGCGTGGCCAAGTGAATGAGCTGTCGATTCGGGAGTTCCAGAACCTGGAAAAAATAAAATAAAACAGCATTGGCTTTAAAGAAATGCCATCTGGATTCTCTTCCTGAAAAAGTAACCTTAAAAAAACAGTTTTTAATAAGAGTTTTGAAGCACTTTATATTTTTATAATGCGCTATTTTTAGACTGAATAACTTTTTATGGGCGTAAAAAAAGCCCTAAACGGGCTTTTTTCAATGCAACAACTTAGTTAGCTAAAGCTTTAACTTGTGCATTCAAACGGCTCTTATGACGAGCAGCTTTGTTTTTATGGATGATACCTTTATCAGCCATACGGTCAATTACAGGAACCGCAGTTTTGTACGCTTCTGTAGCAGCAGCATAATCACCAGCAGCGATTGCAGCTACTGTGCGTTTAAGATAAGTACGAACCATAGAACGTAAGCTTGCGTTGTGTTTACGTGCTTTAACGTTTTGACGAGCACGTTTTTTAGCTTGAGCAGAGTTTGCCACTCGTGCACTCCTTGAATTAGATTGGTCTGGGCGGGCTGAAATTGCAACTGAAAACCTTCATCAGAAGAATTATCACCAGCCCGTAAACAAGTGCCATATTGTGATTAAACTATGGCGTTAAGTCAAGTCTTGACTTGATTCGGCAACATTTTAGATGCATAAAAAGTATAAAGAAACCGTTACATTAGTAATAACCTAAAGAGATTGCTTAAAAAATGACTAAATCGATTAAAAGTGCAATTGTGATTGGTGCAACAGGTTTGGTGGGACGGGAACTTTTGCAGCAGCTTAACCAGATACAAGACTGTGAAAAAATTACCGCTGTGGTTCGGCATGAAGATCCAAAGCTTAACAGCCTGAAAAAAGTACAGCAGTTTATACTGGAAGATTTTCTGTTACTGAACGATGAAGATGTAAATGGCTATAGCCATGCCTTCAGTTGTTTAGGCACGACACTAAAAAAGGCCGGTTCAAAACAGAATTTTTATATTATTGATTATGAAATCAATGCACATTTTGCCGATTTATTTGAATCGGCCCAGACCCACTATTTATTGATTAGTGCGCTAGGCGCAAATGCAAAATCCAGAATTTTTTACAATAAAGTCAAAGGTGAGCTGGAACAGCATATCCAGGGCTTAAATCTGGAATATGTGTCCATTCTGCGCCCGTCATTATTACTGGGTGAACGACCAGAACGACGCCTATTGGAAGATATGACGCAAAAGTTGTATCAAAAACTCTCGCATTGGGTTCCTGATACATTTAAATATAAGCCAGTGACAGCAGCGCAAGTGGCTCATACTATGGTCGAGGCTGCACAAACTCAAACTGAAAAGTTTGAAATTTATGATAATTTATGCATACAAAATTCCAAACGAGGGAAATAAAAAGTGTCTAATCCAGCATTCGTAACCTGTGATTTACTTGATGACAATCCAGAAAAAGAAATTCAGGTAGTCGCCCCATCAATGGATGGAAAATTCTTTAAAAGTTATGGCGCACGTAAAAGCTTTGGTGGTCAGGCAGTCACCGTAAAATGTTTTGAAGATAATTCACGTGTCAAAGAACTCCTCGCAACCGATGGTACCGGTAAAGTGCTTGTGGTAGACGGTGGAGCATCCATGCGCTGTGCCTTGATGGGCGATATGATTGCTGAATCAGCGGTTAAGAATCACTGGAATGGGGTGGTGATCTATGGCTGTGTACGGGATGTGGATGCCATTGCCGAACTGGATCTGGGTGTGCATGCATTGGCTGCAATTCCACAAAAAAGCAATCGCAAAGGCATAGGCGAAGTGGATTTAACTTTGTATTTTGGTGGTGTAAGCATCAGTTCTGGCGATTACATCTATGCTGACAACAATGGCATTGTGGTGGCAAAAGAAAAATTAGTCGATTTATAAAGATAGAGATACAAGGATAAAAAATGGTGAATCATCAAATGAAAGTGATACAGGCTTTAGCTTCATCTTTGACTGAAGGTGGACGTGGCGTGAGCGGTACTGCTTTTCCCAAGCAGCCAGAAAAATCGCTGAAACTTTATGAGTTTGAAGGTTCGCCATTTTGCCGTCGTGTGCGTGAAGTTTTAACTTTGTTAAATCTGGATTATGAGGTTTATCCTTGCCCGAAGGGTGGACAGAAATACCGGAAAATTGTCAAAGAAAAAGGTGGAAAAAACCGGTTTCCATTTTTTATCGATGAAAATACCGGGGTTCAGATGTATGAATCTCAGGACATTATCCATTATCTGTTTAAGCATTATGGCCGAACGGGAACCACACCGAAAAAATTTGCCCATTATCCTAAAATTCCTGTCGTAGCTTTAGCTGGAACCATTATTAATGGTGCACGCGGCGTCTGGATTAACCGGAAAATTAAAGATCGTGCAGCACCTGAGCAATTGTTGGAGTTATGGGGCTTTGAAGCCAGTCCTTTTACCCGTGTGGTACGAGCGGTATTAACCGAGCTCGAGCTGCCGTATGTTTACCATAATGTGGCTAAAGAGCGCTGGCAGGATATGGGACCGGCAGTACTGCGTTTAAAACCCGGAAAATATCAACCCTTAGCCGGTGGTAAACGTGAAAAGACTGTTGAAATTATGGGGCGAGATATTCAGGTTCCTTATTTGATTGATCCGAATACCGGGGTGAAAATGTTTGAGTCGGCACAAATTGTGAAATACTTAAACCAGCAATATGGTCACTAATCCAGCCCGAAATAATAAACCGCTCAAGCAGCGGTTTATTTTTGCCCTACAGCTGATTAAGTTAAGCTAAATTTAAAGTAAGTTATACCCTGTAACATAGTCAGAATATTGAATGAATCAATGATGGATCAATCATTGATTGAAACTTTAAAGTTTTTATTTTATGGTGTTTATTTAAACCGCTAGACAGTAGCATTGTAAATAAAATTGATGAATTATTAATATAAAAGTCATTAAATTACCTAGTTTTAGGGATATCGTTGAGATTGTTTTTTTCGTTATAGTCAGCGGTTATAACAGGGGGGTGGTGTGTGTCAGAATTAGAAACGATTTTACCCGTTCCAGTTTTAATTGTTGAAGATGAAGGACTGATTCAAGAACGGTTAAAAAATATATTGACAGAACTGGGCTATAGCAAAGAGATGCTCATTTTTGCCAAAAACTTGCAGCAGGCGTTTACCGAAATAGAGCAGCAACCTGTTTCCCTGGCTTTGGTAGATCTGGGGCTTCCTGACGGCAATGGCATAGAGCTGATTGAAAAGCTGCGTGCACTGGATAGCAATGCCATGATCTTGGTGATATCGGCCTGGAGTACTCAGGAAAGCTTATTTTCAGCAATCAAGGCAGGTGCGACAGGTTATGTCCTGAAAGAACGTGATGATGCAGAAGTACTGTTGTCTATTCGCAGTATCTTACGCGGCGGTGCACCAATTGACCCTTTTATTGCCCAAGAAATTTTAAAACAGATATCGGCTGCGATCATACCCCCAGCGGAAGATCAGAAAATCATAGATGCCGATATGGAACTGTTAACCGGCCGGGAAACGGAGATTTTGAATCTGGTGGCTCTAGGTATGAGTAACCGGGAAATTGCCGAACAGCTCTTTGTTTCTAAATATACGGTTGAAAGTCATATCAAGCATATTTACCGGAAATTGTCGGTGAGCAAAAGAACAAAAGCCGTCAGTGCAGCACGATCCTTAGGGATTTTATGAAACGATTGATTGTGCATTATTTTTTAATTTTTGTTCTTAGCCTGCTGAGTCAAGTCAGTCATGCGGAAAGAACTGAAAATATCAATGCACAATGTGCAGTGCACATTCATTCTATTGATACCGTTAAAACCAGTTCTGTCAGCATTTTACCCAAGCAAGGCTGGGAGTCTGTGGATTTACCCGATCAATGGAATAAGCGGTGGCCAAATTATAATGGCGGAGTCTGGTATAAGATTCAATGGAGCTGGTCATGTCAGAATCAGGCCAGACTTGCCGATCCGATTGCTTTTCTCATTCATTATATTAATTCTGCGGGTGCAGTTTATTTAAACGGTGATTTACTCTGGAAAGATAAGCATTTACAGGAGCCGCTGTCAAAAAGCTGGAATATGCCGCGTTACTGGGTTTTACCGATAGCAGGATTAAACAGCGGCGAAAATGAAATTTTAATTTATGTGAATGGCTTGGCTTTCCAGTCTCCGGGTATTGGCCAGATTTCTTTTAATAATGTACAAAACATTTACGAGTCATATCAAAGTCAGGTATGGAATCGTCGAACTTTATTTTTAATTAATCTCATTTTATCCATTACCTTTGGCGTGATCTGTTTTGTGATTTGGCTCTTGCGTCGAAAAGAGAGCACTTTTGGGTGGTTTGCCTTAAGTTCCTTTTTATGGGTGCTCTTTATTTCCAATATACTAAGCACAGAAACATTTCCCTATCCCAATGTATTAATTGCAGCACAGGCCAATTTGGCTTTTTTTGTTCTTTATGTCTTAAGTTTCTGTATTTATTTATTCAGGTTTATCCAGAAGTGCTTTATTAAAGTTGAGACGTTTTTTGGGGGAATGACGGGACTGATTATTGCAGGTATTTTCCTCACCCCACAGCAGTCCGTTTCCTGGGTTTTTGGACTGATATTTTTAATCTATGTTGGCGTACTTCTGAGTGGTTATTTATATGTCTGTTACCAAGCCATTCAATCGAAAAGAACAGATTATATCTTTTTGGCCATTTGCCTAAGCGCTATTGTCATTTTTATGATTTTTGACCTTTTATTATTATCCGGTGAGATTGTAACGGATATTCGACCATTATCTCCCTATACTGGACCGGTGATTACCTTTTTTATGGTGATTATATTAGGTTCAAGATTGGCCCGTAATGTTAAAAAAATTGAAACTTTTAATGCCCAGTTGGAAATGAAAGTTCAGCAGGTCAGTAATGATTTAAGCTCCAGTTTAAATGAAAAACATCAATTAGAGCTTAAAAATGTCAAGCTGCAAGAAAGAATCAATTTATCCCATGATTTGCATGATGGTTTGGGTGCATCATTGGTTCGCTCGATGATTTTAGTGGATCAAAGTACGCATAATATTTCTAACAAGCAATTTTTATCGATGCTTAAATTATTAAGGGATGATCTCCGACAAATTATCGATAGTGGTTCATCTGCGGATAATAAAATTCCAGTCAGTCCGGTATTGTGGGTGGCACCCGTTAGGCATCGTTTTAGTCAGCTTATGGATGAGCTGGATATCCGTTCTAAATGGATTTTCCCGCATGAATGGCAAGCCGTGCCGAGTGCTTTGCAGTGTCTCACTTTAATACGGGTACTGGAAGAAAGCCTGACCAATATTATTAAACATAGTCAGGCCAAGCAGGTAAAAATAGTGATGGTCTATATTCGGGAAAACCAGTTTATTTTGAGTATAGAAGATGACGGTGTCGGTTTTGATGCGGATAGTGTAGCGCAACAGGGATTAAGTATTGGCATGCGCAGTATGAAAATGCGTTTGGAGCGCATAGGGGCGGAATTGAAGTTATCTTCTGAGCCGGGTTGCACCATCATTCAGGCGATTGTTCAGCTGAAATAAGCAATTCAATTTTCCTTGATTTTTAGATAGCATTCGCTATGCCATCATTTTATAAAATCGGCAAAAAATTAGAATTTTTTCAGCGCTTTTACTTTTGATTTTTCCCAAATTAAATTAAAAAACGGGAATATGAATAATGATTTTTCTTTTGGGAACGGTGAGAAATTTTAATCTGTATATCTGAAATGCTGCAATATAAAATAAGGGGGGAAATGAATTTCCCCCCTTATGTGCTGTTTACTCTTCTTCTGCGGCAGGTAACAGCATCAGAATGGATTCATTGAGCAAATTCACAATGTCTTCCAGCATGTCTGGATCATACAGATTTTCATCCAGCAATACTGAACCGCCATCCGCCAACTGTTTTAAAATTGGGGAAAAAGCTTCAGAAATACAAATGCCTTCACCATTGGCCCAGAACAGCAGTTCACCTTCAGCTTCAGTATAGAGCAGGCGAGATGCCGGCTCGAGCATGAGTGAATAGCCCTGATCCAACGCTTCTTCCAGGTCACCTGTACCAATGGCTTCCGCCTCTGGAATATTTTCAGGATATTTTGGTTCTGACATCAGGCTCATCAGGGCATCTTCAAGCACGGCCGGATTTTGCAATTGCGCCAAAAGTTCAGTTTTTAAGTACTCAAGTTCATTCTGTGTGATTTGACCAATCGGGCTGATTTTGTCACGCAGAATGTCTTTTAACGGGTTCTTGAGCAATTGATCAGCAGCAAATTTATCACTGACACGATCCATCATTTCTGCCACGTTCGGCATGCGGAAACCGAAAGAGAAGGTCAGGCAGTCATCTTCCGCTACGCCGTAGTGCGATAAACCCGGTGGTACGTATAGCAAATCACCCGGGGCAAGCACCTCATCAAAATTGACGTCCATGTCCGGGAGTAACTTTAAAGGTTGCCCTTCAACGAATTCAGTTTCGGCATCACACATTTGTCCCAGTTGCCAACGACGGTGGCCGTAACCCTGTACAAGGAACACATCATAAAAATCGAAGTGTTTACCGACAGAACCTCCTTTTTGTGCATATGACACCATGATGTCATCGCGACGCCACTGCGGGATAAAAGGAAATTTCTTCCACAGTTCTGCCAGATCAAATGAATAATGATCTACCGCCTGAACCAGTAGGGTCCAGAGTTTTGGCATCTTCTGGAAGTCTGCCTTAATCAAAGGTGAAGATTTGACTGACCATTGGTTTGGATCTTTATCTTTTTGCTTGATGAGGCGTGCGGTAATGTTTTCATCTAACGCCAGTTCCATGACATCATCAGGGACTAAAATATTTTCAATTTCAGGAAGTGCGTTACGAACAAGGAGAGGTTTTTTTTGCCAATATTCGGCAAGGAATTGTTCGGCAGTGATGCCGCCGAGTACATCTAGAGGCTGGGACATAAGATAAAAGCACCTATAAATTTATGCTTATTGTCTATGGAGTTGCAGGTGAGAGCAAGTTGTAAATCAGTTGGCAAGACTTCTTGTACTGTGTTACGGGAGTGAAATCATGGGAGAAGTTTTTGTTGATAATAGCGCAATGCTAGCTATGAATCCTGGACAGGAAAAGTTTGAACAAGGAGGGTGGAACCCTCAAATAAGCCAACCTTTCAAGTCATGGAAAGATTGGCCTAAGCAGAATTAGGGTTAAGGCACCAGCACATTCAACTGACGCAGGATATGACAAAGCTGAATCATCGGCATACCCATCAAAGTGGTTTGATCTTGTCCGGTCATTTGTTCGAACAGACTAATGCCGAGGCTTTCACACTTAAAACTGCCTGCACACATTAAAGGTTGATCGACTTCAATATAACGCTCAATTTCAGCATGACCGAGTTTACGGAACTTGACCTTGTAGTGTTCAACCAGCGTTTTTTCAAAGCCAGTGGACTGCTGTTGCACACTTAATGCGGTACTGAAATAAACGATTTTGTCCGAATTGGCCTGTAACTGCTTGATCGCTTTTTCTACGGTCAACGGTTTGCCAATAAAGATATCGGGTGCACCTTCACGCCAGGCCACCTGATCGGAACCAATCACAATAGCATCGGGATATTGTTCGGCAATAATGTTGGCCTTTTCAAAAGCCAGTCGTTTGGCCAGTTCATCTGCATGGTCTTCACCACGAGGGGATTCATCGATATCTGGCACCATACATTGATAATCAATACGAAGACGATTCATCAGATCTTTACGGGTTTGACTGCTTGAAGCCAAAATAATTTTGGGAGTACTCATTACACTGCATATTCCATAAGCACATCAAGCGGAACATATGAGAGCACAGCCTGATGGCAAGCTTGTATTTTAATAGGCGGAGCAATACCAGCCTGATACGCTTCAACCCAACGGGTCACACAAATGCACCAGAAATCCCCCGGTTCTAGACCTGGAAAATCAACCTCCGGAAGAGGTGTGATCAGGTCATTACCTACTTTTTGCGAAAAATTCAGAAACTCAGCGGTCATTTGTGCACACATTGTATGCTGACCGAGATCTGTGGTGGACGTATGACAAAAGCCGTTACGAAAATAGCCGGTAATAGGAGAGTAGCAACAGCTTGCCAAGGGTTCGCCTAACACGTTCAAGCGATTGATATTTGGATCTGGGTGAATAGACATAAGTTCTAAATCATTATGTGGCTTTTGACTATGATAATCAAAACTTTGTCTTTCGACAGCTTTTCTGCAAAAGATGCTAACCTTTTTCTACATAATCATTTAAAATCGGGGCGTTTTTTATATCTATAAAGTGAGCTATACATGAACTTTCAGCGTATGACTGACCTGGATTTGGCAGGTAAGCGTGTACTAATTCGTGAAGATTTAAACGTTCCTGTTAAAAACGGTGTAATTACCAGTGATGCACGTTTACGCGCAGCATTACCAACCATTAAAGCGGCTGTGGAAAAAGGTGCAGCAGTGATGGTTTATTCACACCTTGGTCGTCCAGTTGAAGGTGAACCAAAACCTGAACAGTCTTTGGCGCCAGTTGCAGCGTACTTAACTGAAGCTTTGGGCCAGGAAGTCAAACTTTTCACTGATTATTTAGATGGTGTTGAAGTTGCAGCAGGTCAAGTGGTATTGCTTGAAAACTGCCGTTTCAATGTAGGTGAAAAGAAAAACAACCCTGAACTTGCACAAAAATATGCAGCACTTTGCGATGTATTTGTGATGGATGCGTTCGGTACTGCACACCGTGCAGAAGCTTCAACTGAAGGCGTGGCACGTTTTGCAAAAGTCGCAGCAGCGGGTCCTTTACTTGCAGCAGAACTGGATGCTTTAGGCCGTGCACTTAAAACCCCTGAAAAACCAATGGTTGCTATTGTTGCGGGTTCTAAAGTGTCAACTAAGCTTGACGTACTCACTTCACTTTCAGACATTTGCGATCAAATTATCGTAGGTGGCGGTATTGCCAATACTTTCCTGGCTGCGGCTGGTTATAACGTGGGTAAATCACTGTGCGAAAATGATTTGATTGATACTGCAAAAGCCATTGCAGCAAAAGTTTCTGTACCGCTTCCAACTGACGTTGTGGTTGCAGATGCTTCTGAAATCAACTTCGACGACTTCCTGGGTTCATTGGCTGCGGCTAAAGCCGTTGTGAAAAAAGTTGAAGATGTTGCAGACAACGACATGATTTTAGACGTGGGTCCGGAAACTGCAAAAGCATTTGCTGAAATTCTGAAAACCTCTAAAACGATTCTCTGGAATGGTCCTGTTGGCGTATTTGAAGTAGATCAGTTTGGTGAAGGCACTAAGGCACTCTCTTCAGCAATTGCAGAATCTGACGGTTTCTCAATTGCAGGTGGTGGCGATACTTTAGCGGCGATCGATAAATACAACGTTGCAGACCAGATTGGCTATATCTCTACTGGTGGTGGTGCATTCCTTGAATTTGTTGAAGGTAAAACACTTCCGGCGGTTGCTGTGCTTTTAGAACGTGCTTAATACATTCTTTTAAAAATAGAAAAGGTTGGCTTCGGTCAGCCTTTTTTCATTCCTCTTTCACTTCAGTGATTCATTTTTTAGTCATAAAAATGCAATATAACTGCAATAAAATTCCTTTCATTAAATCTCCTGTGGTAGGAAAATCTGATGAATTTAAAATTAACACTTGCAGCACTTGTGATTTTACCTTTGGCTTTGACTGCCTGTGCCAAAAAAGATGAAGCACCTAAAACTGAAACTGCCGCTTCTGCAGCAGCGGATGAGCAAATCACACCAGAACAGCAAAAAGCGATTGATGCACTGGATAAGCCTGTCCTGGATGAAAAAAATACCGATGTACCTGCTGAAGTGGCAAATGCACCAGCAGATGAAGCGACTGCCGCTACCGATGAAGCTGCTTCTACAGCAACTGCACAGTAAGTTTGTGTTTTTTGATCTAAAAGTCCCTGCATAAGCAGGGATTTTTTTTGAAATAGTGTGTTTAGTTGCTGAATTGAAACCTGAGTCCATGTAGAATATGGCGCATTACCTGGGAGGATATTATGGCTCTAATCTCAATGCGCCAGCTCTTGGATCACGCTGCAGAACACAACTACGGCGTACCAGCGTTCAACGTAAACAATTTAGAACAAATGCGTGCAATTATGTTGGCCGCAGACGAAACAAATTCACCTGTCATTGTGCAGGCATCCGCGGGTGCCCGTAAATATGCAGGTGCTCCATTCTTACGTCACCTGATTTTAGCTGCGATTGAAGAATGGCCACACATTCCAGTGGTAATGCATCAAGACCACGGTACAAGTCCTGACGTATGTCAACGTTCTATCCAATTGGGCTTCTCATCTGTCATGATGGACGGTTCTTTGGGTGAAGATGGCAAAACCCCAACTTCATACGAATACAACGTAGACGTGACTCGCCGTACTGTTCAAATGGCACATGCCTGTGGCGTTTCGGTTGAAGGTGAAATTGGCTGCCTGGGTAGCCTTGAAACCGGTATGGCGGGTGAAGAAGATGGCGTAGGCGCAGAAGGCGTACTTGACCATTCTCAACTGCTGACTTCTGTAGAAGAAGCACGTTCTTTTGTTGCCGATACCGATGTAGATGCCTTGGCGATTGCGGTAGGTACTTCACACGGTGCTTACAAATTCACGCGTCCACCTACAGGCGACATCCTGGCGATTGACCGTATTAAAGAAATTCATGCGGCATTACCAAATACCCACCTTGTCATGCACGGTTCAAGCTCTGTGCCACAAGAATGGTTGGCTGTAATCAATGAATTTGGCGGCGACATCAAAGAAACTTATGGTGTGCCTGTTGAACAACTGGTTGAAGCAATCAAACACGGTGTTCGTAAAATCAATATCGATACGGACTTGCGTTTGGCATCGACTGGTGCAATGCGCCGTATGATGGCTGAAAAACCAAGCGAATTCGATCCACGTAAATTCTTTGCAGAAACTATTGTTGCAATGAAACAAATCTGTGTAGATCGTTATACAGCGTTTGGTACTGCAGGTCATGCAGACAAGATTCGTCCAATTTCTTTAGAGAAAATGGTCAGTCGTTATAAATAATCCATAAAGATTATCTATAATCAAAAGCCCACATCAATTGTGGGCTTTTCTGTATCTAATTGCTAAAGCATGATAAATAGGGGAAATAAGGCAAAAGATGGAACTTATATTGGCTGCAGCATGCTGTAGTGTGGTCATCTCAATTTTGTTGAAATTATGCAAGGCCAAAGGTTTTGATGTCTTGCAGATGATTGTCTGGAACTATGCGTCCGCAAGTGTACTCTGTTTTTTATGGTTTAAGCCCGATTTACAGCATATATCAGTCATTGATACGCCGTGGTGGCTGATTGTGGTGCTGGGTATGCTATTGCCGAGTATTTTCCTGTGCTTGGCGAAATCACTGCAATATGCCGGTATTATCAAAACGGAAATTGCCCAGCGTTTATCGGTGGTGTTATCCCTGCTGGCAGCATTCTTTATTTTTCAGGAACAGTTTAATGGCTTGAAAATCCTCGGGATCGGATTGGGAGTTTCGGCCGTACTCAGTATTTTATTTTCACATCAAACGGCAGCGCAAGGGCAGCCATTTTCAAAGCAAGGCTTGCTCTATCTGACCTTGGTCTGGTGTGGTTATGCACTGATTGATGTGCTGCTCAAGTACACCACGGGTCTGGGGGTGCAGTTTGCCGTGGCACTAAACTTGATGTTTATCTGTGCCTTTATTCTGTCATTGGCTTATATTGCCATGACCACGAAAACAGCAGGCAGTAGTCAAAATATTCTGGCTGGATTGGGGCTGGGAATCTTAAATTTTGCCAATATAGCCCTGTATGTCAAGGCACACATGTTATTAAAAGACACGCCTGCAATTGTGTTTGCAGGCATGAATATTCTGGTAGTGATCTTGGGTGCTTTCAGTGGCTTAATGCTATTTAAAGAAAAATTGAAACTTGCAACAGCATTCGGTCTGGCTTTAGGTTTGGTAAGTGTTATTTGCTTAGCTTATGCCATGTCTGTCTGATATAACTCGATACAAAAATGAAAGGATGCTGCAGAAAATCTTGCTTTTCTGCCAGACCCAATAATAAGCCATTTTGATGACAGACAGGGCAGGCAGGATAGTGATGATTTTCTTGCTGATAAAGCTGAAGATAATATTGCTGGCAATGAGGACACTCAAATTTCATTGGCATGGAGATAAATAAAGACATGCGGAACCTCTTAAAAATTTTAATCGTTATAAATAGGTTTAAAGCAAAAAGCAGACCATAAAATCGTCAGCAAAAAAATGAAAATCAAAATATACAGCACATTTCAATGCGCTGTATTTTCAGGGTTTTAATATTTATAAAATAAGGACATCGAATCAATCACGAGTGTTGAAAGCGCTGTAAGGTATCTTTCCAATAGTAGTTGGCCAGAACAACAGGATGTTTGAATAGATCTTGCATTTCAATTGTGCCCTGAAGTTGACCGGGTTGCTGACAATGCGGGCATTTAGGATAAGAGGTCAAAATGGCATTTGGGCTGTATTTCTGCATGTAAACCGTTTGGCAAGAGGGACATTCAAATTTTATCGGCATTTTGATAGCTGGAAGCATAGTAGGGACTACCGTTTATTTTTTTGCCAATATACCTGAGTCCTGTTGCAAAAATAAGTCCCGAAATGACATGGAAGGGGCTTATAAGCCCCTTTTATTGTAATTTTTTTTAATCACAGCTTGGTGAAAATTTCTTCACGGCTCAGACGTGACTTGGGTAATTGAGCGTTGAAATCATTTTCGCTACGGTAACCCAGGGTCATAATCACCGACGGAATTAAACCTTTTTCATCTAATTCCAATTCCTGGCGGATGATCTGTTCATCAAATCCGCCAATAGGCGTGGCATCAACCCCTTCAATACCTGCGGCCAGCAGTAGTTGACCTAGCGCAATAAAGGTCTGATTCTCTGCCCAGCGCTGAATATCACCTTTTTCATTACGGTAATAATCCACATATCCGCTGCGGCTGTCTTTTTGTCCCTGTTTGGCTTTTTCATCTTTAAAACGGCCACTGACATCATCCTGAGTAAGCAGGGTATCTAAATGCTGTTCACTGATATCTGCTTTGGTACAGAACAGAATGGTGTGAGAAGAATCTAAGACTTTAGGTGCATTATAAGCATATTTACCCACTAAAGCCTTGGCAATGCGCTCTTTGGCAGCTTGATGATCGGCAATAAAAAAATGCCAGGGTTGAATATTGATGGAGGATGGCGTGAGACGCAGAATTTCCAGTAAACGTTCAAATTGTTCCTGTGGAATTTTTTTGGAAGCATCATATGCTTTGGTGGTGTAACGTGTTTTTGAAATGTTTAATAAATCCATGAGTGACATTTCCACTATTAAATTTTTAATGATTTTACCTGATTCCTGGCTGAAATGGCTTGGAAGAATTTTTAGATAATTTATATCCTGAGATAAAGTATCCTAAGATAAAGAATGCCGGTATTGATGGTGACATAGAATAAAAACTTAATAAAATGAATTATTAATAGCTATATACAATGATAAAATACGAAATCTATATTGGTACTTTTTGTTAAATCACGTTTAATCGAATAATTACATCGCCTGTAGACCGAGTCAGACAATGATAGATGATACAAACCATTTTAAAAGAAGATTAAAAACCCAACAGCAGATTGGCTTATGGGTGGGTTTGGCAGATGCTTATGGAACTGAAATTGCGGCCAATGCGGGCTATGACTGGTTGCTGATTGACGGTGAACATGCACCGAGCGATTTAAGAACCACACTCTCTCAATTGCAAAGTATTGCGGCTTATTCTTCACAAGCCGTGGTGCGTCCACCCATTGGCAGCGTACAGCTGATTAAGCAGCTTTTGGATATCGGTGCGCAGACCTTACTCATTCCTATGGTGGAAACGGTTGAGCAGGCTGAACTGATGGTCAAAGCGGTACGTTATCCGCCAGAAGGAATTCGTGGCGTGGGAGCGGCACTGGCACGTGCGACGCGCTGGAACAGCATTCCTGACTATTATGCCAAAGCACATGAAAATATTTGCCTGCTGATTCAGATTGAATCGGTAACAGGCTTAGAAAATCTGGATGATATTTTAAAAGTGGATGGCATTGATGGCGTGTTTATTGGCGCTGTAGATTTGTCTGCGACCATGGGATATCAGGGTAATCCGAATCATCCGGAAGTACAAAAAGCCGTAATAGATGCCATTCAATGCATTCGGGCATCAGGTAAAGCAGCGGGAATTCTATCGACTGCGCATGAAGTGACGCAAAAATATATTGATTTGGGTACCGAGTTTGTTGCGGTGGGTGTAGATACCAGTGTCTTGATGAACTCTCTGCGTGAACTTTTAGCCAAATACAAAGATGGTACTGAAGTGGTTAAATCTGAAGGTGGCTATTAATTTTTAATATTTTATATCGGCTTCTAAATTGTACCTGAGGGACTCCTATCAGCGGTAATTGTAAGGTCAGGAGTTCTCTGGGTGCTTTTTTGGTTTTGCCTTGAAAAGTATTGCCTTTTGAGACCCAAGGCATTTGTCATTCACAAAACCGGTTTTACTTTTGGTCAGCTAAATTTTTTCATCGCAGAAACATCACAGCGTAGTTCCCGACAGATTGTGAATGACATAGTCGAGGGATAAAAGCTGATAATGGAAATTTATATCTAATAAGCCCAAGTCTTTAATTCTAATTTTACATTTTTTTGTTCAGGATTGATCTCTAAAATCTGTGTTGAATGTTCATGCCAGTCTCCCAGCACAATCCGTTTTTTACCATGAATATCATGTATTGCAGGACGATGTGTATGACCATGAATTAATACGTCAACATGCTCTAAGGCAACGTTCACCGCGAACTGATTTACATCCATAATGTCATAAGATTTGACTTGCTTGGTTTCAGCACTTTTTTTACGGAAACCATTGGCCAGTTTTTGCCGAAAACTTAAAGGCATACGTTTTAAAAAACCTAACAGCAATGGATTGCGAATGATCTTGCGGAATTTTTGGTAAGACACATCATCGGTGCAGAGCAGGTCGCCATGTTCTAAACGGTATGTGGTGTCGGATATTTTTAAAATGGCGGGCTCAGACAGCAATCTGCCATGGAATTGTTTTAAGAATTTTTTGCCTAAAGCAAAATCACGGTTGCCAGCCTGAAAATATACCTGATTGCCGGCCTGATGAAACTTTTGCAGGGCATGGACAATGTCATCCAGCCAGGGCGCAGTGTAGTCATCGCCAATCCAGGCATTAAACCAGTCACCCAAAATATAGAGCTGGGTATTTTTATCTTTATAACTGTCCAATAAATCCAAAAACCCCCGAACGAGTCGAGGGTGTTCAGGTGACAAATGTAAATCAGAGATAAACAGATAGGTCACTTATTTTCCTTTTTATAGAATCCCTCCTGAGGAACAACGTTCCGCAAGTCCCTTTACAAAAGGGAGGAGTACCCATTTCAAAAATTAGGTTTTATTCCAACTTTTTAGGGTAAAAAGTCCCTCTTTTATAAAGAGGGATTTAGGGAGATTTTATTCAGCAATGATTTTTGCAGATTCAATCACAACGTTCTCTAGAGGAACGTCAGCGTGGTAACCACGGTTACCTGTGCGAACGCTTTTGATTTCATTCACGACATCCATACCTTCAACCACTTTACCAAATACGGCATAACCCCAACCTTGAGCTGTTTTACCCGTGTGGTTAAGGAAAGCGTTGTTTTTCACGTTAATGAAGAACTGCGCAGAAGCAGAGTGAGGAGCTTGGGTACGCGCCATAGCGATTGTACCTTCGTCATTGCTTAGACCGTTGTCTGCTTCGTTTTCAATTGAATCACGCGTTGCTTTTTCTTTGAAATTTTCATCCATGCCACCGCCCTGGATCATGAAACCGTCAATAACACGGTGGAAAATTACGCCATCATAAAAACCATCACGAACATATTCCAAAAAGTTAGCAACAGTTTTAGGTGCTTTTTCTGAGTTAAGTTCAAGAACAATACGTCCTTTATTGGTGTTTAATTCGACTTGAGGAAAACTCATTCTATAATCTCCTGATCATGGACAAAAAAGCCATGGGTTTTTGGTTGAGAGAAGCATAAGCAAACTGTAAACTACAAGGCAAGCAAAAACGTTATTTTCTTTGTTAAAAATGGAGAAAAGCGTTTTAATTATCCTATTTTATCTTATAGAAGTGATTTATCAACTATGAAGCCGAATGATGTTGTTTCATCCCTGCCAAATAACCCGACAACAAGTACTCAACCTGTCGATGCTGCGCAGCAAGAACAACAGCCTGGCTTAGATTTTGTACGCCAGGTCATTACTGATGATTTGGCAGCAGGCCGTACCCAGCAAGTGATCACGCGTTTCCCGCCGGAACCGAATGGTTATCTGCATATTGGTCATGTGAAAGCGATTTGTTTGAACTTCGGTATTGCGCAAGAATTTGACGGTTTATGTAACTTGCGTTTTGACGATACCAACCCGGACGCAGAAGAACAAGAATATGTGGATGGTATTGCCAACGACGTAAAATGGCTCGGTTTTAACTGGAATGGTGAACCTCGCTATGCATCAAGCTATTTCGATCAACTGTACACATGGGCAGTGCAACTGATTGAACAGGGCGATGCCTATGTAGATTTGCAAACACCGGAAGAAATCAAGTTAAACCGCGGTTCATTTGTAGAACCGGGCAAAAATTCTCCATTCCGTGACGCGACTGTAGAAGAAAACCTGGCGCGTTTTGAACAAATGCGTAATGGCGAGCTGGGCGAAGGTCAGGCAGTACTGCGTGCCAAAATTGATATGGCATCTCCAAACGTACATATGCGTGATCCAATCATGTACCGGGTATTGCACTCTGAACATCATCAGACGGGTGATAA
Source organism: Acinetobacter sp. T_3_1 (assembly GCF_025377055.1). Taxonomy (NCBI): domain Bacteria; kingdom Pseudomonadati; phylum Pseudomonadota; class Gammaproteobacteria; order Moraxellales; family Moraxellaceae; genus Acinetobacter; species Acinetobacter sp. T_3_1. The sequence continues at coordinate 171,216 of NZ_JACHVD010000001.1, forward strand.
ATGGAAAATGTACCCGATGTATGACTATGCGCATCCATTATCCGATGCCATTGAAGGTGTGACTCACTCTTTATGTACCCTGGAATTCCAGGATCACCGCCCATTCTATGACTGGATTGTGGAGAAAGTGAAATCTCCTGCAGTTCCGCATCAGTACGAATCAAGCCGTTTAAATGTGGACTACACCATTACCTCTAAACGTAAATTACGAAAACTGGTAGAAGGTGGCTTTGTACAAGGCTGGGATGACCCACGTATGCCAACAGTAGTGGGTATGCGCCGTCGTGGTTTCACGCCTGAAGGCCTGCGTGATTTCTGTAAACGTGTGGGTGTGTCTAAGTCTGATGGTATTGTTGATGTGGCAATGCTGGAATACTGCATCCGTCAGTCTTTGGAAAATACTGCTGCACGTGGTATGGCGGTGTTAAATCCACTGAAAGTGACTTTAACCAACTTGCCTGCAGATATGGACTTGACTCATGCACGTCATCCAAATGTTGACATGGGCGACCGTATTATTCCATTAACGTCTGAAATCTACATTGACCGTAAAGACTTTGAAGAAGTACCACCTAAAGGCTTTAAACGTTTAATTCCACAAGGTGAAGTGCGTTTACGTCATGCCTACGTGATTAAATGTGATGAAGTGATTAAAGATGCCAACGGCGAAGTGGTTGAACTGAAATGTTCAATTGACCCTGAAACTTTAGGCAAGAACCCTGAAGGCCGTAAAGTAAAAGGCGTAGTACATTGGGTTTCTGCAACTAAGGGTGTTCCTGCTGAAGTTCGAGTTTATGACCGTCTGTTTACTGAATCTGATCCAGAAGTGGGTGATGACTTCCTTGCCAACTTGAATCCTGACTCATTACAAACAGTTCAAGCGGTGATTGAACCTGCACTGGCTGAAGCGAAGCCTGAAGATCGTTTCCAGTTTGAACGCGAAGGTTATTTCGTGGCAGATCAATATGATCACACAGCAGCGAAACCAGTGTTTAACCGTATTCTGGACTTAAAAGACAGCTTTAAGCCTAAGCAAGGATAAGCAAAACACTGTTTTGCCCGAGCGCAAGAGATGAAGCTGTGCTTCATTTGTGATGCAGTTGAAATGTAATCGAAATCAATGTTCCAAAAGCCCAACTTCGGTTGGGCTTTTTAATTTGAGCCAAACCCCTGTTTTTGTCTGTAGTTGCTTTATTGTGTGATCTTATTAACCAGCACTGTTTATTCTCCGCGAAATAATATTCAATAAGTAAGTAACGATGGCTATCACTAAAACAACAAGCTGAGGGGAATAAAAATGAGCGTTGTCATAGAAACCCAAATGTTAATTCGAAAACCGGTTGCAGAGGTATTCAATGCCTTTGTTGAGCCTGAAATTACCAGCAAGTTCTGGTTTACTTCATCTACCGGACACTTGATTGAAAATTCAACGGTAGACTGGTATTGGGAAAAGTATGAAGTCACAACCAGTGTTTATGTAGAGCAGCTGATTAATAATGAACTGATCCAGATTATCTGGGGCGAGCCCAAGAGCACGGTAGATTTTATTTTTGAGAAAATCACGGAACAAGAAACTTATCTGCGCATTCGCAATTATGACATTTCTCTGGAAGGCTCAGACTTAATTGCTTTTGTGATTGAGCAAACAGGCGGTTTCACCACTGTGCTGGATGGCTGCAAAGCTTATCTGGAATATGGAGCGCAGCTAAATCTGGTCAATGACAAGTTTCCGCCCTTTGTTGAAATGGGGGTGATCTAAACCTGCTAATCAACTGTTATTGATGGGTGGTTCGTTGCTATGCAGATGGGGCAGATAGAGCAGATGGGGTATATGGAGAAGTCATTTCCTTGAAGTTAAAACTGGCTAAAAGATCTGGATGTCTATGGGTAATTTAAATTTTATCCTGCAATGAGAAACAAGCCGGTGCAATCACTGCTTGGGATTCTGTTCTTTTAACCAGAGATAATGCGGAATCCGTTTTTTTGCCTTATCACGTAACTTTTTCTTGATGTACAGCACCAATGCAAAACAGGTGGTGGTGAGGGTCAGCAACATGCTGTTCATAAAACTCATGAGTGAGCTGACATAACCAATCGTGGTTAAACGGTTCATCATGTGGATGACTTGAGGGCTGCTTTCTACACCGGTAATGGCCCAGGTACATAAGTGTTCGCAATTGTTAATAATCAGATGATACTGGTTTTCTTTCATGCGCGAACGCATGCGCCGTACCACTTTACGACCCTTGAATTTGGGATTGTCATATTGCTGGACGATGATGGCTTTACCAAAGCTGAACTTTTCCAGTGAAGTAATCTCAATGGGACGCTTCTTAAATAAATGTGCAAAACCAGAATAATGAATGACCCGGCCACGGCCTGCGTAAATGCCGTGATGGGAATATCCAAAATGTTTAACAATAAGATGTGCCCCTAAAGGAAATCGTGTTTTCTGCTGTTGCATGTAGACGTATAGCCAATAAAGTTACAAATGTATTTTATTGATGTAGTTTACTGCTTCTTTATAAAAGAATCGACTGTTTGACTCAGCCGATTGTCTTTTATATTAAAGCGATAACGCATATAAAATGATGCAAATAGTGAAGGAATGAGGAGAAGGCATGAAGGGCAGCATATTTTTTCAATCTGTAGCTATTGCTGTGTTCGGTTTTAACTCGATCAGTCATGCACAGGTTGAAAGTCAGCATTTTCAGAATGATGTGCTCGATGTCGATATCGTCAAAATTGATCAGCCAAAAAACCTGCGTTTATTTTTAAACGATGCCAAAACCCATCAGCCTTTGGGTAAATTCAGCGCCGTACAGAAGCAATTAAAGCCATGTGAGAAGCTGTTATTTGCCATGAATGCCGGGATGTATCATGCAGATTATTCTGCTGTAGGTTTATATATAGAAGCATCTCAACAACAGCAAAAACTCAACACGGTAAAACAAGGTTATGGCAATTTTCATATTCAGCCCAACGGTGTTCTAGCGTGGAATTCAAGACAAAGCCTGATTACCAAGACCGAAGATTATCAAAAGCTCAATTTTAATGCCGAATATGCGACGCAATCGGGACCGATGCTGGTGATTGACGGGCAGATAAATCCCAATTTTCTAAAAGATTCAGACTCGTTAAAAATCCGTAACGCTGTCGGGATTAAAGATCAAAGCTTATATTTTGTGATCAGTCGCAATGCAGTCAGTTTTTATCAATTTGCACAATTTTTTCAACAACAGCTTAAGGTGCAAAATGCCTTGTATCTGGATGGTTCAATCTCAAGTGCCTATATTCCGCAGTTAAAGCGTTCAGACTCATTGTTTCATTTAGGGCCGATGGTGGCCTATATCGATCAACAGAACTGTTCTACTGAATAATGAAATTCGCCAGCCATTAAAAAAGGGCAAATAAAAAGGCATTCAGTGAACTAAATGCCTTTATTTAGAGGGTTTAGACTCTATTGTTGAAGTGGTAGATGCTGTAATTCATTTAACTCTTTACGGCTATAACCTCTTGAAATTAAGACTTTCTTAATTCCAATGATGACTTTTTCATCTGTTGCTTTCGTTAAAGCTTCGATCAATTGTTCATTCGATTTACAAGAGCAATCATTTTCGACACAGGAAATCTGATTCTTGTGTTCGTTGTGCTGTTGATTAGCAGAAAACAGCTTTTGCCAAAAACTCATAGAGCCTTCATATGCAACCTAACATAGATCGAAATATATCCAGTTTTTTGAGGAATACAAGCCTATAACAGTGATAAAAGCAGCAATTAGACACAAATTTTTCCGATTCTGACACAATAATTTAACGGGATTATGACAGTTACTGCCAGATGAAGGTTTGTAAACATTTAATTTTCAATATCATAAAAAATGAAGCTCAGTTGAGCTTCATTTGTATATAAAACTAAAAATGAAATAAATTGTTTAAATCTTTTCCATCAACACACCTGACTCGACGTGATGGGTGTAGGGGAACTGGTCAAACATCGCAAATTTGGTCACTTTATGCGTATGCGATAAGGTCTTTAAATTGTCCTCTAAAGTATCCGGATTACATGAGATATAAATGATCCGTTCAAAACGCTGCAGCAGTTTTAATGTTTCATCGTCAATGCCTGCACGTGGCGGATCAACAAATACCGTATCGAAGTCATAGCTGGTGATGTCGATTTCCGCTTCCTGCAAGCGGCGGAATTCACGTTCACCATTATAGGCCTCGGTAAATTCTTCAGCCGATAAACGGGCTACCTGAATATTGTCAATCTGGTTGTGTTCAATATTCCACTGTGCCGCATAGACCGATGATTTGGCCAGTTCGGTTGCCAGTACGCGATTGAACCTGGTGGATAGTGGCAGGGTGAAATTACCGTTACCGCAGTACAATTCCAGTAAGTCTTTATCTGACTGTTCAGCAGCATTACATGCCCATTCCAGCATTTTTTGGCAGACTTGTGCATTCGGCTGGGTAAAGCTGCTTTCGATCTGCTTGTATTGATAAGTACGCTCAAAGACCTGAAGTTCTTCTACGACAAACTCATCACTTAAAACCACTTTTTGACCGCGGCTACGACCAATAATTTTGATCTTCAGTTTTTCAGCCAGCTGTTTTGCCAAGTTTTCCCATTCAGCATCCAGCGGACAGCGATAAACCAATGAAACCAGCATTTCGCCTTTTAATGTCGCCAAAAAGTGAACTTCAAACAAGCGTTTAGACAATACCGCATTGCTTTTCAGTTCTTGCAGCAAAATTGGCATCAGCTGATTAATGCTTTTATCTGCAATCGGAAATTCGTCAATGCGAATGACCTTTTTTTGGTTGTCTTCACTGCGTTCAAACATCGCATAAAACATATCGTCATCAGTATGCCAAATACGGAATTCTGCGCGCATACGGAAGTTTTGTTCAGGCGACGGAAATACTTCTAAAGAAGGAGGATTAAACTCGGCAAATTGAGCAGAAATACGTGCAATCTTGGCATCAAGTTGTAACTGATAAGCTGAAGTCATATGCAGTAAAAATCACAAACACATTGAAAACAGGGATGGTAACAAAGTTTGCATCAGATGACTAAACTTATTCCCCAATAAGCAGCAGAAATATACAGTTTGAACTTAAATTCAAATATGTTTTTTGATCTTGCGTATGAACAAGGCGGAGGTTGATTAAAAGACAAAAATGAGCAGTGTTGGAACGGTTTCGGAATCAAAAAGAAACCAAGTCAACCAGACCAGGGAGAAGTTGACTTGGCAAAGAGGAAACGACAGCTGGATCTGTTGTCCAGCGCTAAAGCTATTTAAATTTAAGTTGAAGTAGAGCTTTTAATTTAAGGTCATCAGGCTGGCATTGCCTCCTGCAGCTGCGGTATTGATGCTGATCGCGCGCTCAATCACCAATCGTTCTAAAGGAATATCGTGATCCAGCGGTTTTAAATGCGTGACGCCGATAATTGCCCCGGAACGGCCAGCAATTTGAGTTTGCAAATGTTGCAGTTGGGCCTGGGTGCCGTGATGCAGTACCGCATCAAAATCGCCGCTTTCGATGTTCCGGATTACGGCAAAACGCTGTGCAATTTCTTTGGGCATTTGAGCCAGATACTTCAGCATAAAAGTATTATCGGCCAGCACCACTGGTTGACTGCCAACCGCAAAAATTGCCGCCAGTTGCTGAATCTGATCCTGTTCCTGCTCTGCCAGAGACAGCACGCGTTTTCTTGGCAACACCACATATTGATTGCTTTCACCGGTCGGGCCTTGCAATTCATAATGATGGCCAGCACAGAATGCAGGGCACGGTTGCAATTGATATTGCGGGAAGGTTTTTTCTGCCCAGGTGTAAAACACGTCATATAAAGGCTGATGTGCTGGCTGTGTAACCTGTGTCTGAGTCGCAAATGGTTGTGCCAGTTTTTTCGCAGAGCAGTGCTGCATCAAACGATACAGGTAAATTGGGCCGCCGGCTTTAGGACCCGTACCGGACAAGCCTTCACCGCCAAAAGGCTGAACACCGACCACCGCACCGACAATATTGCGGTTGATGTATAAATTGCCGACTTCTGCATGTGCAATCACGGTCTGAATGGTTTCATCAATACGGGTATGCAGTCCCATGGTCAGGCCATAGCCTTTGGCATTGACCTGTTCAAGCAGCTGTTCAAGTTGACCGTATCTGTAGCGGATGACATGTAAAACCGGGCCAAATACTTCACGCTGCAAATCGTCCAGATTCGGCAATTCAATCAGGGTAGGCGGAATGAAAGTCCCTTGTGTCAGGCTTTGATCCTGTCCAGGATTCAACATCAGCTGATGTACGGGATGACCTTTAGAGCGCATCTGATCAATATGTTTCTGAATATTGCTTTGTGCCTCAAGATTGATCACCGGTCCGATATCGGTTTTTAATAGCAACGGATTGCCAACGCGCAGTTGCTGCATCGCGCCTTTCAGCATCTGAATGACACTATCGGCATTGTCTTCCTGCACGCAGAGCACACGCAGGGCTGAACAGCGCTGACCGGCACTGTCATAAGCCGAGCTGACCACATCCAGAATCACCTGTTCGGTCAATGCGGACGAGTCCACAATCATGGCATTTTGACCGCCTGTTTCCGCAATTAAAGGAATAGGCTGACCCGACGTACCGAGTCGTTGAGCCAGGGTCTTTTGCAAAATTTTGGCAACCTCAGTGGAACCGGTAAACATGATGCCTTGAATACGCGCATCTGAACTCAATTGTGCACCGACGGTTTCACCCTGACCCGGAAGAAGTTGCAGCACATCTTGAGGAATGCCGGCTTGCCACAAAATTTGAACCGCTTGTGCGGCAATCAGAGGGGTTTGCTCGGCAGGCTTGGCAATCACGGTATTTCCGGCCACCAGTGCCGCCGAGATTTGCCCTGTGAAAATCGCCAAAGGGAAATTCCACGGACTGATGCATAACACCGTGCCCAGGGGCTGAATCACGGCGTCATCATCCAGATCGATCATTTGAGCGGCGTAATAACGCAGGAAGTCGATTGCTTCGCGAACCTCTGCAATGGCATTGGCATAGGTTTTACCACTTTCACGGCAGAGTAAAATCATCAATTCCTGCAAACGCGATTGCATGATATCCGCTGCACGCTGTAAGCAAGCAGCACGCGTGTCTTTCGGTGTATTGCTCCATTCAGCTTGTGCATTCACGGCCTGAACCAGGGCCTGATTGACCTGATCAGCGCTTGCTTCCTGTACATGACCCACGATATCTAGATGATCGGCAGGATTCACAATAAGAAGTGACTGTGGGCTTGTATCAGTTGAGTCATTTTCAAGACCAAGGTTTTTCCCCAAGGCTTTTGCCTGCCATTGATGCTGACTCAGGTTGTGTGCAGTCTGGTTAAGGTCGGTCAGGTCATGATCATTGGCTAAATCCAGACCCGCAGAGTTTGGACGGTTATCACCGTATAAATCAGGGGCCAAGGGAATAGCAGGGTGCTTCTGACCCACCTGTGATTCTTTGACTGCATTTTTCAAAATTTCTGCATGCGGATTTTCAATCAGATCTTCAATTTTTAGGCTTTTGTCGGCAATGCGATTCACGAAAGAGGTATTGGCGCCATTTTCCAGTAAGCGTCGCACCAGATAAGCCAGTAAGGTTTCATGATTGCCTACAGGGGCATAGATACGGCACGGTACACCCAGTTTGTTATCCGTTTTATTGCCCACCACCTGTTCATACAGCGGTTCACCCATACCATGCAGGCACTGGAATTCATATTGACCGTTGTAATATTGGTCCGGATTGGCCAGATGGTAAATGGTTGCCAGGGTCTGGGCATTATGCGTCGCGAACTGCGGGTAAATCTGCTCTGGCGCAGCCAACAGTTTTTTCGCACAGGCAATATAGGAAAGATCGGTATGCACTTTACGGGTAAATACCGGATAGTCCGTCATGCCCTCAATTTGGGCTTTCTTGATTTCACTGTCCCAGTAAGCACCTTTGACCAGGCGGATCATCAGGCGTTTTTGACTGCGTTTGGCTAAGTCCACTACATAGTCCACCACGTAGAAGCAGCGTTTCTGATAGGCCTGAATTACAAAGCCAATGCCTTTCCATTCGGCAAGGCCAGGCTCAAAACACAGTCGCTCCAGTAATTCTAAAGAAATTTCCAGACGTTCGGATTCTTCGGCATCAATATTCAGGCCAATATTGTAGCGTTTTGCCAGTTCTGCCAATTGCAGCACTTTTGGATACAGCTCATCATGCACACGGTCTATCTGCGCGCGCTGATAACGTGGATGCAAGGCGGAAAGCTTGATGGAAATGCCCGGGCCATCATAAACATCTTTGTCTTTGGAAGCCTGACCAATGGCATGGATGGCATTGCTATAATCCTGAAAATAACGTTCAGCATCATGTTCGGTCAGCGCGGCTTCACCGAGCATGTCATAGGAATAGCGGAAACCTTTATCTTCTAAAGGTTCTGCATGTTCTAGCGCTTCCTGAATGGTTTCACCGGTAACAAACTGCTCGCCCATCATACGCATGGCGACATCCACAGCCTTGCGGATAATCCCGCGGCCACTACGTGCCAAAAGACCGGTCAGGATGCCAGATAAACTTTTTTGTTTAGGCGTTTCCATCAGTTTGCCGGTCAGCATGAGGCCCCAGGCAGCCGCATTGACAAACATCAGGCTGCTTTGCCCCACATGCTCTTTCCAGTTACCCTGATTGATTTTGTCACGAATCAGCAAGTCACGAGTGGCACTGTCCGGAATTCGCAGCAAGGCTTCCGCCAGACACATCAGGGCAATGCCTTCCTGAGAGGAAAGTGAAAACTCCTGCAATAATCCCTGTACGATCCCGGCTTTACCATTCGAGCTTTTGCGTTCGCGCAGAGTGTGGGCAAGGTCGAATGCCAGATCATAAATGCGCTGGTTCAGCTGTTCAGAAATCTGGGTATGTTCGAGTAAATGTTCAATACAGTCAGGTTCAGCACGGCGCCAGGCAGTATTTACCTCAACTTCATAATCATTTTTTTCTTTGAATTCGGTAATATATCCAAAGTGAGGTTTTGCCTGGTCAAAGCGGGTTTCAGTGTCCATCATATTCATGCCAACATCCTGTGACTGCCAAATTTTTGTTGAGTAAAATGCTTTATATAATTTATGATTACAGAAAGAATGCCGAATAACTCACTATAATTTTGGTTTATTTTAGAGAATAATGCTGATGCGCAGCCCGATTTTTACCCTGGATCGAACAGATATCAAAATTTTAGATATTCTGCAAAATGATGGTCGGATTTCGAATATCAAACTGGCCGAAGCGGTGAATTTGTCCCCGACTGCGGCCTTGGCCAGGGTACAGAAACTGGCCAAAGATGGGTTTATTCTGGGCTATGAAGCCAAGCTGAATCCTGACATGCTGAATGCCAGTTTTGTGGTTTTTGTCGAGATTTTACTGGACAAAACCACCCCCAATGTTTTGGAAGAATTTTCTGATGCGATCATGCAATATCCTGAAATTGTGGAATGTCACATGATCAGTGGCGGATTCGACTTTGTGGTGAAAATCCGCTGTGCCAATATGGAAGAATTTCGGAAAATTTCAGGGCAGGTACTGTGGCAGCTTCCCGGAATTAAGGAAACACGAAGCTATCCGGTGATGGAAGTGATTAAGGAAAGTTCCAAAATTTATCTGAAAACCAAAGGATAAAAAATAAAACAAAGGGGCTTAATGCCCCTTGATGTTTATCCGGTGAAAGAAATTATCCTGCAATACTTATCTAGCATTCTCGGACTGGGTAGGCAGCTCATTTTGCAATTCTGCCATTTCTTTCTTGTACAATTCGTCTGCCTGTTCAAAACGCTGAATCACTTCTTGCGAAGGTGCTTTTTCTAATAAGCTGACCACGACAATGCTTGTAAATGACAGAATAAAACCGGGAATAATTTCATACAAACCGGTGCTGGCCATGGTGTTTTTCCACACAATCACGGTAATTGCACCGACAATAATCCCCATAATCGCGCCGTTTAAGGTCATGCGTTTCCAGAACAAAGACAGGATAATCAGCGGACCAAATGCAGCACCGAAACCGGCCCAGGCATAGGCAACCAGACCTAGAACCTTACTGTTTGGATTGCTTGCCAGAATAATGGCAAGTATGGCAATCGCCAGTACCATCAGGCGTCCAACCCAAACCAGTTCCTTTTGCGAAGCATTTTTGCGTAAGAATGCCTTATACAAATCTTCCGTCAGGGTGCTGGAGCAGACCAGAAGCTGACAGCTCAGGGTACTCATCACCGCAGCTAAAATGGCGGCCAAAATTACGCCTGCAATCCAGGGGTTAAACAGAATTTTGGTCAGTTCCATAAAGATGGTTTCAGGATTCTGGGAAACCACGCCTGCAAGTTCTGCATGATGCTGGAAGTAGGCAATGCCAATAAAACCGGCTCCGACTGCACCCCCTAGACATAGAATCATCCAGCTCATGCCAATACGACGTGCTGCCGGAATGGTCTTGACTGAATCTGCTGCCATAAAACGCACCAGAATATGCGGCTGTCCAAAATAGCCTAAGCCCCACGCCAGTGATGATAAAATGGCGACCGTACTTAATCCTGAAAGCATATTGGTGGCATGCGGGCGAGCCGTTTCAATCATTGTGGCAAACTGCTGGCTATGATCACCGATGGCCATATAGGCCATGATCGGCGTCAGCAACAGCGCGAAAATCATCAGTCCTGCCTGAAAGGTATCGGTCCAGCTAATCGCTAAAAAACCGCCAATGCATACATAGCTGATGGTGGCGATTGCACTGATCCAGAGTGCCGTCGTGTAAGACATGCCAAAAATACTTTCGAATAATCGTGCACCTGCTACCATGCCTGACGCGCAGTAAATGGAGAAAAACACCAGAATCACCAGAGCCGAGATCATCCGTAATACACGCTTGCGATCCCCAAAACGACTGGTGAAATAGTCCGGCAGGGTTAAGGCATTGTTCTGCACTTCGGTATGCACCCGTAAGCGGCCGGCGACCAGCAGCCAGTTCAGCCATGCGCCAATAATCAGGCCAATTGCAATCCAGGCTTCTGACAAGCCTGAAAGATAGATTGCACCGGGTAAGCCCATGAGCAGCCATCCACTCATATCGGAAGCGCCTGCGGAAAGGGCGGTGACCACGCTGCCCAGACTGCGTCCGCCCAGAATGTAATCTGAAAAGTCGGAGGTGGCTTTATAGGCATACAGTCCTATACCGACCATGGCAATAATATAAAAAATAAATGTGATGAGGGTGGGGTTCAGTTGACTCATGGGCGCATCCTTATGTCTTTATGAATACCATCTTTCCGAGATGAATTTTTGTGCAGGTTCAGTCAGGCGCTGATTCAAACATAAAATTGAAATTACCTTCTGTAACATTTCTAAGGGATTTCATGACGTGTTATGTAGCGGAATGTATTTTTAGATACAATTGATAAAAATCTAAGAAAATAAACAATTTATAAGCCTGGTACTTAATGTCATTCATCTTGTTCAGATAATTGTCTACTGTGAATTGAAAATGTCGTTGAAAGATTTTTATGCCTGATTTTTTAATGATAAAAATTGGAAGCGCTAAGATAGTTTCATGCGATAGTTACAAGTGCTTACACTCGCTACAGAGTCGATGTATTTGGTTAAAGAGCATTGCCAAATAAATATCTTTTTACAATATTTAAAATAGGGCAAAGCCTTAATACTTTTTCAATTGCACAATTCTGGTGCATACATGTGAGTATATTTAAAGTGACAACAGTTCAACCCGACAATACAAGAATAGAACGTGATTTGCTGGGAGCAAAGGAAGTTCCGGCCGCATCTTATTACGGTATTCATACTTTACGTGCTCTGGAGAATTTTCAGATCTCGAATCAGAAAGTGGGAAGTCAGTCCCATTTTATTCGTGCCCTGGCTCAAGTCAAAAAAGCCTCAGCACAAACCAATCTTAAATTTAATAAAATTTCAGAACAGGTCAGTCTGGCTATTCAGCATGCCTGCAATAGCTTAATTGCAGAACCTGAAAAATGGAGTCAGGCTTTTCCCTTAGATGTCTATCAGGGCGGAGCAGGCACTTCCATCAATATGAACACCAATGAAGTCCTGGCCAACATTGCCTTGGAACATTTAGGTTTTCATAAGGGGCAATATGAACATGTCCATCCCAACGATCATGTCAATAAGTCACAATCCACTAATGATGTCTATCCCACGGCTTTACGTTTAGCCACATATTATAGTCTGGATGACTTATTGCTTCCGATCCAGAAACTGGTGGATAGCCTGCATATCAAGGCTGCCGAATTTCAATTTGTATTAAAAATGGGACGTACCCAGCTGCAAGATGCGGTACCGATGACTTTGGGGCAAGAGTTCCGTGCATTTGCTACCTTATTAAAGGAAGATATACGTCTGATTCAGCGTACCCGTGAGCTTTTGCTCGAAGTGAATCTGGGGGCAACAGCGATTGGCACTGGCGTGAATACCCCCCCAGGCTATGCCCATGCTGCAATTCAGTCTTTAAATAAAATTACCGGTCTGAATTTAACGGGTGCAGAAGACTATGTCGAAGCCACCAGCGATTGCGGCGTATTCATTATTTTATCCAGCACCCTGAAACGGCTGGCAGTCAAGCTTTCAAAAATCTGTAACGATTTACGCCTATTAAGTTCGGGACCGCGTACCGGTCTGGCCGAAATTCGCTTACCTGAATTACAGGCGGGTTCGTCTATTATGCCGGCCAAAATCAATCCGGTGATTCCCGAAGTGGTGAACCAGATTGCCTTTAAGGTCATTGGCAACGATTTAACCGTGACCATGGCAGCAGAAGCGGGACAATTGCAACTCAATGTCATGGAGCCGGTAATTGCGGTTGCAATTAATGAGTCGATTGAACTTCTCACCCAAGCGGTTGTCAGCCTTGACCGTAAATGCATTCAAGGTATTCAGGCCAATGAGCAGGTGTGTTACGATGCTGTAATGCGCAGTGTCGGTATTGTCACTTTGCTGGATCCGATTTTGGGACATGCCAAATGCGATGAAATTGGGAAACAGTGCATTGCCGAAAATAAAACTATTCAGCAGGTGGTTTTAGAGCAGAAATTACTGACTCAAGAACAACTGGATGAAATTTTTGCTTTTAGCAATCTGGTTTCAGAAGTCACTTTACAGCATGAAGCTTTGGCACAGGTCGGCTAACTACTGCTACAACAATTTAATGATGACCTTGATAAAAAGGGAGCTGTTTAAACGGCTCCCTTTTTATATGAAAAATAGTGGTGAATATGCTGCAGCACAGGGTTAAAATATTCAGGATTTTTTTCGATGTGTCATGCCCATGCTGAACAAACTTGCCGGACTATTTACAGGTTCAGGACTGCTTAAAAGTTCAAAACCTTCTCCTGAACAGCTGTATCTTCAAGAAAACAATATCCTGTTTGATCCGGAACAAGGCTATATTGTGGACGGAATCGTGGTCAATCAGCTGTCTGAGCGTTTGGCTTATTTTTCCAATCGTAAACTGAACAACTTTGATGATTTAAAAACTTTATATTTTACTGCCATCCTGATTAATGAAAAAATTGACCTGGAAATTGCCAGTCAGCGTTTTGTTGCACGTTTGGGCAACACCGAAGAAAACCTATTACAGTTCAAGCAGATCATTCAGAAACTGAATGACTATTATCGTAATTTTCTGCGTGAAAAATAATCGCATCAACAGCTGCATATTCGGCATCTAAAAGGATTTAGATGCAATCCTTTGCTGTATATAAAAATAACTCAACCAAGAAAAAACCCATGTTAATATACGGTCCATGTCATTTAGACCAAAAGCTATATACATGTTCCAACAAGAAATTTCCCAATTAAATCTGCAACAGTTAAAGGCAGGCGAAAAACGCTGGGTCGGCAATTTGCAAGGTTCTTCGGCCGCTTTATTGTTCAAAGAAATTGCCACACAAAGTAAGCAATTGTTCATTGTTGTTGCCAGAAATAATCAGCATTTGGGACAGTTGGAAAGTGAGCTGGAATTTTACGGGATTAAACCCACCATTTTCCCCGATTGGGAAATTCTGCCTTATGACCGTTTATCTCCGCATCAGGATATCGTGTCTGAAAGACTTTCCATTTTATCCAATATGCCGAAGCAGGGGGTGCTGCTTGTATCTGCGTCTACTTTAGTGCAGCGTGTCGCACCGCCTTCATGGCTGCTGGGTGAACATTTTGATATTCAGGTAGGACAGAAATTTGGACTGGAACAGCAGAAACTGCGTTTGGTTCAGGCCGGTTATCATCTGGTCGATACCGTTTATGATCATGGTGAATTTGCCATGCGTGGCAGCATTATGGATATTTACGCGTCTGGTCAAAGCGCGCCCATCCGTATCGATTTATTTGATGATGAAATTGAAAGCTTAAAATTTTTTGATCCTGAAACCCAAAGAACCACTCAAAACTTACCACAGTTTTCTGTATTGCCCGCCAAGGAATTTCCGCTTAAAGAAGGACGGGCAACCTTCCGTGACCGCTATGCTGAAAGTTTTCCTCATGCAAATCCCAAAAAGAATCCGCTTTATCAGGATGTACTTGAAGGCATTGCATCGCCGGGACTGGAGTTTTATTTCCCTTTATTCTTCAGCAAAGAAGCGATGCAAACCCAAAGCACGCTCATGGCGTACTTACCCAAGAATGGCATTGTCATTACAGACAAGCATCTGGATGAAGGTTTAAGCAATTTTTGGAATGATGTACTGCGCCGTTATGAAGATCGCCGTCATAATGTCGAGCAGCCTATTTTGCCGCCGGAAGACATCTTTTTGCAGCCGAATCAGGTGCTGGAACAGCTGAATCAGTTTGCCAGAATTATTGCCTCAACAGAAACATTCGCTGAAAAAAGCGGTGTGATTAATTTCAATACGGAAATTCCACCGCGCTTACCAGTAGATCCAAAACAGGAAAAACCGTTTTCTGCGGTTAAAAAATATATTGATGCTGCCAATCATCCAGTCCTGCTGGTGGCTGAAAGTGCTGGCCGTCGTGAAACACTCAAGGATGCCTTGCGTCCAGCGCTGGGAGACATTCCCAATGTTGAAAATTATGCACAATTCAGAAGCTCTTTACATGCTATAGCCATTACCAGTGCACCGTTGGATCGGGGTCTGGTCATTCCTGATCAGCTTACCATCATCTCGGAAAACCAGCTCTATGAACATCGGGTGGTGCAGCGCCGCCGCAAGCGTCAGCAAGAAGTATCCGAAGAATTCCTGATTCGCAGTTTAACTGAACTGAGTATTGGTGCACCTGTGGTGCATATCGATCATGGTGTGGGACGTTATGCTGGCCTAGTCACTTTAAGTATTGACGACCAGGAACATGAGTTTTTACAGCTGGATTATGCCGACGCTGCCAAGGTCTATGTTCCGGTCACCAACTTGCATCTGATCAGCCGTTATAGTGGTGGTGATCCTGATCTGGCGCCATTACATAAATTGGGCACCGATGCCTGGAACAAGGCCAAACGTAAAGCGCTGGAACAGATTCATGATGTGGCAGCAGAACTGTTGCATATTCAGGCGCGTCGCCAGTCTAAACCGGGCTTTAGCTTTGAACTGGAACAAAGTCCTTATATGCAGTTTGCCAGCGGCTTTGCCTATGAAGAAACCCTGGATCAGGCCAATGCCATTGAAGCGACTTTGCACGACATGCAAATGGCAAAACCCATGGATCGTCTGGTGTGTGGCGATGTCGGTTTTGGTAAGACTGAGGTTGCGATGCGCGCGGCATTCGTGGCGGTACAGAACAATAAACAGGTGGCGGTTCTTGTTCCGACCACACTGTTGGCACAGCAGCACTATGAATCATTTAAAGACCGTTTTGCTGACTGGCCTGTGCGCATAGAAGTGTTGTCACGTTTTGGTTCGAGTAAATCACACACGAAAACCATTGAAGACCTGGCTGATGGTAAAGTCGATATTGTGATTGGTACACATAAAATTTTGCAGCAGAATATCCAGTTTAAAAATCTGGGCCTGATGATTGTCGATGAAGAGCATCGTTTTGGGGTACGTGATAAAGAACGTATTAAAGCTATGCGTGCAGATGTCGATATGCTCACCCTGACCGCGACGCCAATTCCACGAACTTTAAATATGGCCTTTAGCGGGATGCGCGACCTTTCGATTATCGCTACACCGCCTGCACGTCGTCTGGCTGTGAAAACCTTTGTACAGGAACAGACCAGTGAATCCATTAAAGAGGCGATTCTGCGTGAATTGCTGCGCGGTGGACAGGTATATTTCCTGCATAATGAAGTGGATACCATTGAGCGTACTGCTGAAAATATTCGTGAACTGGTGCCTGAGGCCCGGGTGGCGGTTGCTCATGGCCAAATGCGGGAACGTGAACTGGAGCAGGTGATGCAGCAGTTCTATCATAAAGAATACAATGTGCTGGTCTGTTCAACCATTATTGAAACCGGGATTGACGTTCCCAATGCCAATACCATTTTAATTGAACGCGCTGATAAGCTGGGACTTGCCCAGTTGCACCAATTACGGGGCCGTGTCGGACGTTCACACCATCAAGCTTATGCCTACTTGCTGGTACCTTCAATCAAGGGGTTAAAGGGAGATGCAGAGAAACGTCTGGATGCGATTCAGCGCGCATCGAATTTAGGGGCCGGTTTCATGCTGGCGACGGAAGATCTGGAAATTCGTGGTGCCGGTGAACTGTTGGGCGAACAGCAAAGTGGCTCCATGCAGGCGATTGGTTATAGCCTGTATATGGAAATGCTGGAAAAAGCCACCAAAGCCATCCAAAAAGGCAAAACCCCGAATTTCGATGCACCATTGTCCCTGATTGCGGAAATCAATCTACATATGCCAGCCTTGATTCCAGATGAATATCTGGGAGATGTGCATCAGCGCCTATTGTTCTATAAACGCATCAGTAATACCGATACCCAGGAAAAACTCGACAATATCCGGATGGAACTGATTGACCGGTTTGGCGTGCCGCCGCAGCCAGTGAAGCAGCTGTTTGCTGTGCATCAAATCCGTTTAAAAGCGGAGCAGCTGGGCATCACCAAGATTGATATTGGTTCTCAGGGTGGACATATCGAATTTTCACCCGAAACACCGGTACAAGCCATCAGTATTATTCAAATGATGCAAAAACATCCGACCTTTTTCCGTATGGATGGCGGGCAACGCCTGAAAATCATGGTTATGCTGGAAGATTACCAAAAACGTATTCAGTTTATTGTCGATTTAATGGACAGTTTGTTAAAAGAAATTCATTGATTTGACAGGGAGTGCATAATATTTACGCATTCCCTTTGCAATTTGATCGGATTTTAAAAGATAGTGCGATGAAGCGCTTGATTTTTTAAAGAAATTTATTAAATTCGTGAATGTTCACGTATTCGCTGTAAATAGTGGTTTATTTGTAATGAAACACATTGCATAGAATATTCACGTCCCATTGTATGTGATAGTATTAGCCATCATTCTAATTTTGCATAATTTATAAAGATATGTTTAGTTTGCATCCACAACTTGCTCAAGATACTTTTTTTGTAGGCGACTTTCCACTGTCAACATGTCGTTTAATGAATGATATGCAATTTCCGTGGCTCATATTAATTCCACGCGTACCAGGCGTGAGCGAGTTATATGAATTAAGTCAGGCTGACCAGGAACAGTTCCTGCGTGAATCTAGCTGGTTATCGAGTCAGCTTTCACGCGTATTCCGCGCAGACAAAATGAACGTGGCAGCCCTTGGAAATATGGTTCCACAATTGCATTTTCATCATGTCGTGCGTTACCAGAATGACGTTGCTTGGCCAAAACCGGTCTGGGGTACACCAGCAGTTCCTTATACCAATGAAGTTCTTGCACATATGCGTCAAACCTTGATGCTGGCACTACGTGGTCAGGGTGATATGCCATTTGACTGGCGTATGGATTAATTCCTGCCTATTGAAAGCCATAGTATGGAATTTATGGTGTAAAGACTCGGATCAGGAGTGATTGAGTGTCATTAGACGACTGGATTAGAAAAGAGCCCAGACAATTTGAATATTTCCATCGCTTGATGGGATATATGATGTTGTCTTTACTTGTGATTGTCTACCATTACACGGCTTCTGACACCCAATATCAGATTTATATTCCTTTTTTCCTGCTGCTGGTTTTTCTGGTTACACCGAGATTATCGAACTGGCTCCAGTATCGCTTTAATTCCAATATAAAACGCAGTGTCTTGTTTATTACCGATGTCGTTGTTATTTCGGTTATTTTATCTGCCATTCATTTAAACCTGGTTCTGACTTTTATTTCAATATTTGTCATTTTATATACCGCAATCACCAACAAGATTTCATTTTTAGCGGTGTCATTGGCAAGCCTGATTGGAATCGCAAATTTTTATCTGTGTAATATTCTGATTTTTGGTTTTGGTGAGTATTTTGAACAAACTACCGGTGAGTTAACTGTTTTAGGTTTTATCTGTTTAATCACCTTTTTTGGTGTGGGCAGTTTTTACCAAAGCAGCCAGATTCAACATATCAGTAATCGCCGAACCTATTATTACGATCAAATGAATCGTTATATGGAATTCGCAAATCAGCTGAGCCGCTATGCACCTGTGCAGTTGTGGCAGTCAATCATGAAAGGGGAATCGGAAGCCAAAATTGAATACAAACGCAAGAAAATGACCATTTTCTTTTCAGATATTCAAGGTTTTACCGAGCTTTCAGAAACCCTGATTCCAGACGATTTAGCCTTCCTGCTGAATGACTATTTAAGTCATATGACTGAAATTGCCAGACAGTATGAAGCGACTGTCGACAAGTTTATGGGGGATGCCATTCTGATTTTCTTTGGTGACCCAATCTCGCAAGGTGTGGAGCAGGATGCAAAAACCTGTCTGGACATGGCGATCGATATGCGTCAGCAAATGAAACTGCTGCGTGAGCGCTGGATTAAAATGGGCTATCCGGCCCTACATATCCGTATGGGGATCAGTACCGGATATTGTCACGTAGGGAACTATGGCGCAGCACATCGTATGGCATATACCATTGTGGGACGTGATGCCAATTTGGCCGCGCGTCTGCAAAGTGCCGCAGCAGTCGACGAAATCCTGATTTCTGATGAAACCTATAATTTAATTAAAAATGACTATTTATGTGCGCCTAAAGCACCGATTCGGCTTAAAGGCATTCAAGGTCCGGTGAAGACCTGGCAAGTCATGGAAAAATATACTTCGCGCAAATCGGATTATCAGCGCTGGTTTGATTATGAGTACAAGGGTTTCCATTTATTGCTGAATCTGGATGAAGTTCAAAACTATGAATATCCGGAGTTGATTCAAGTGCTGGAGAAGATGATCAAGCGTATTGAAAAGCAGCAAAAAATGACCAATTCAGAAGGTATAGTCCGACTGAATCTGGAAGATGTGGTTGAAGATGAGAAAGACGAGCAGTATCACTAAAAACGTAATTTAGATGAAGTCTAAAGATGAAAAAACCACGCGATTGCGTGGTTTTTTATGGCTAAAAATCTTAATGATTTTCTGAAGCATGGTTAATGGTATATTTTGGAATTTCCACTTCTAGATCTTCATCCACGATTTTTACCTGGCATGAAAGACGTGAATCCGGTTCCAAGCCCCAGGCACGATCCAGTAAATCTGCTTCAACATCAGACATTTCTTCAAGGCTGTCAAAACCTTTTCGAACCACGACATGGCACGTGGTACATGCGCAGGACATATCGCATGCATGTTCAATCTTAATGCCATTTTTTAACAGGCTTTCGCACAGGTTGGCATTCTGTTCGACTTCAAACTCGGCACCATTCGGGCAAATTTGCGCATGTGGAAGAACTTTAATACGTGGCATAATTTTTTCCTGTTTAGTTGTCCGAGTTTGACCAGTCATCAAGTTTAGTGCCTTTCAGGGCTGCATCAATATGTTGATTCATACGTGCAGCAGCAAAAGCATCACTGTGTATTTTAAGCTGTTCTACAGCCTGTTCAATCGCTTTGATATCGGTGGTTTCGAGTTGAGCCTCAAGTTGAGCCTTGGCTTGATTCAAGGAGGCTAACTGTTCAGCAGTTAATAGCTGGGCATCCACTTTCAGGGCTTGTTCCAACGCTTCCAGTTCACGTTTTGCCTCAACCTTGGTTTCCTGTAAATGACGAAGGTTCTTATCTTCTTCAGCATATTTGAAACCGTCAATCAGTAAGCGTTCGGTATCGGCATCGGATAAACCATAAGAAGGTTTAATGTCGATTTGCGCATGTACACCAGACGTGGTTTCTTTAGCCGAAACAGTCAACAAGCCATCGGCATCAACCTGGAAAGTGACTTCAATACGTGCCTGACCAGCCGTCATTGGTGGAATGCCATGCAAGACAAAGCGACCCAAGCTACGGCAATGTTCCACCAGATCACGTTCACCTTGTACCACATGAATCAGCATGGCGGTCTGGCCATCCTGATAGGTGGTAAATTCCTGGCGACGCGCGACTGGAATGGCAGTGTTGCGTGAGATTAAACGTTCAACCAGACCACCCATGGTTTCCAGACCAAGAGAAAGCGGAGTAACGTCCAATAACAAAGAACCATCTTTGGAATTGCCAATCAGTTGATTCGCTGTAATTGATGCACCAATCGCAACCACTTCATCCGGGTTAATTGTGCATAGCGGTTCCTGATTGAAGACTTCACGAACCGCTTTTTGCACTGCATAAGAACGGGTAGACCCGCCCACAAGCACGACATTTTTAATATCATCCAGCTCAAGTTTGGCATCACGCATCACACGCTTACATACGCTGATGGTTTTATCCAAAGCCACTTTAATGATGTCCTCAAATGTAGCACGGTCTAAACTCAGAACCTGATCTAATACTTTCAGCTCAACTGAGTCGGCATCTGACAAGGCTTCTTTGGCTTTACGTGCAGAAACAATAAAATGTGCATATTCGGCATCATCTAGGGTTTCAATATTCAGCTGTTTTTTAGCCCATTTCACAATCAGGCGATCCAGGTCATCACCACCTAAAGCAGTATGTCCGCCAGTCGCCAAAACTTCAAAAACACCTTGTGAGAAACGCAGGATTGATACGTCAAAAGTACCGCCACCCAGGTCATAGATCACATAGTTTTGATCGTGAGCTAAATTGGTTTCCTGATCCAGACCATAAGCTACAGCCGCGGCAGTGGGTTCATTGAGTAGACGTAAAACATTCAGACCCGCCAGTTGTGCAGCATCCCGTGTTGCCTGACGTTGTGCCTCATCAAAATAGGCTGGAACCGTAATCACGGCACCATTCACTTCATTTTTTAAACTTTCTTCTGCACGGTCTTTCAGCTGTTTTAAAATTTCTGCTGAAATCTCCACAGGTGTTTTACGGCCTTGTGCAGTTTCAAAAGCAGGCATCTGGTTGTCTTCACCCACCAAAGTATAAGGGTGCTGGAATTTTATGTCCGCTTTGGAACGACCCATAAAACGTTTTACTGAAACAATGGTATTTTTGGGATCTGTGGTAATAAAAGGCTTGGCTTCGTCACCATAATGCGTGTTGTTATGGCTATAGTGAACAATGGACGGAAGTAACACGCGACCTTGTTCGTCGTTGAGGACTTTGGCTTGACCTGAAAGTACCGTGGCAACCAATGAATGCGTCGTACCCAGGTCGATACCAATGGCAATGCGGTGTTCATGCGGTGCACTTGATTGACCGGGTTCTGCAATTTGCAAGAGAGCCATTGTGTTACATCCTTAGAACTAAAATTAAAAATAAAATCAAAGCAAATTAAAAATCATCATCTAAATCAAAGCTGTCGTCATCCAGGAAACGATCTTCAGCTTTGTTGATGTCAGACATGACCTTAACAAAGAAACGCAATTTACGAACGGTATCACGGGCTTCACCCCAGTCCTCATCGTCATAGTCGATTTTGAATTCACGGACTAAACCGTCAATCCATTGCTGCACTTCAACTTTTAAAGATTGCAGATCATCGGCAGATGCAGCATCGTCGAGCTGTTCACGAATTTCCAGCGCATCCTGAAGAAATTCAAAATCACTGATCGACTGATCCAGGTGATAATCCTGTTTTTTCAGACTCAACAGATAGGCAGCGCGGCTATCAACATTGGATAAAGCTTTGAATGCCTGATTGATCTCGCTCGATTTAATCAGGGCCTGATCTTTGTCTTCGGCTTTATCTGGATGATATTGTTGCTGCAACTTCAAAAATTCAGTTTTTAAGGCTGCTAAATCAATATCGAGTGCTACAGGGAGGTTGAACAGCTCAAAATGATTCATGGGAGATAGGATCCACGATAGATATGCAAAAGTGACTGCTATAAATGCAATTAAAACAGTGCATTTTACACTGTTTTAATCACCAAAAGAGAGACAATGGAGTGTTTAAACGGTGAAAGATTCACCACAGCCACATTCGCCTTTTTTATTGGGGTTGTTAAATTCGAAGCCTTCATTGAGACCGTTTTTCACGTAGTCCATCTCCATACCTTCAAGATAAACCAGGCTTTTCGGGTCAACGAAAACCTTAACACCAAACTGCTCAAACATCTGGTCATGTGTATCGACTTCATCCACGAATTCGAGTACATAAGCCAAGCCAGAGCAGCCTGAAGTTTTCACACCAACGCGAATGCCTTCACCCTTACCACGATTTTTTAGGTAATTGCTGATATGAGTTGCAGCATTTTCAGTTAAATGGATCATGAAAACTCCGTTAATTTTCCATCAAAAACTTGAAACACTTAAGCTTTTGTTTTTTTGCTGCGGTAATCTTCAACAGCAGCTTTAATGGCATCTTCAGCCAGCACAGAGCAGTGTACTTTTACTGGAGGGAGAGCCAGTTCGTTCGCGATGTCGATATTCTTGATCGCTTGAGCTTCGTCCAAGGTTTTACCTTTTAGCCATTCAGTCACAAGCGAGCTAGAGGCAATCGCGGAACCACAACCATAAGTTTTAAAACGTGCTTCTTCAATCACACCTTCATCATTCACTTGAATTTGAAGACGCATTACATCACCACAAGCCGGTGCACCGACCATACCTGTACCAACATTTTCAGCATTTTTGTCTAAAACGCCAACATTACGAGGGTTTTCGTAATGATCAATTACTTTTTCGCTATAAGCCATGATGCTTCTCCAAACCTCGGGGTCAGCCTTAAGATTAATATGGGGGTGAAATTACGTTTATCAACGAGATAGCTTTAAATTTTAAAGCTATCTCCAGGACATGAATCAGTGTTCAGCCCATTCAACTGTTGAAAGGTCGATACCTTCTTTATACATATCCCAAAGCGGAGAAAGTTCACGCAATTTCTCAACAGCAGCTTTAGTGATTTCAAGAACATGATCGATATCTTCTTCAGTGGTGTATTTACCGAAGCTGAAACGGATTGAACTGTGGGCAAGCTCGTCAGAAAGACCAAGTGCACGAAGTACATAAGAGGGTTCAAGGGTTGCAGAAGTACATGCTGAACCAGAAGATACAGCTGCATCTTTCAGGGCCATCATCAATGATTCGCCTTCAACGAAGTTAAAGCTGACATTGAGATAGTTTGCAACGTTTTGAGTTGGATGGCCGTTTAAGAACACTTGTTCTAAACCTTGTAGACCATTCCATAATTTGTCACGCAGTACACGTAGCCGCTTTTGTTCGGCTTCAAGGTTTTTGCCTGCAAGTTCAAACGCTTCGCCCATACCTACAATTTGGTGAGTTGCAAGTGTACCTGAGCGCATGCCGCGTTCATGACCGCCACCATGCATTTGCGCTTTAAGACGGACACGTGGTGAACGGCGAACAAATAATGCGCCGATACCTTTAGGGCCATAAATCTTGTGCGCAGAGAAACTCATTAAATCAACTTTTAAAGTTGAAAGATCAATCTCTACCTTGCCTGCAGCCTGAGCCGCATCCACGTGGAAGAAAATTTTCTTGGCACGGGTAATTTCACCGATCGCTGCAACGTCAGTGATGGTACCGATCTCGTTGTTCACCATCATCAGCGACACCAGAATGGTATCTGGGCGAATCGCTGCTTCAACCATTTCCGGGGTAATTAAACCTGTTTGAGGCAGTGGTTCAAGATAAGTAATTTCGAAACCTTCTGCTTCTAATTCACGGCAAGTATCTAAAATTGCTTTATGTTCAATTTTACTTGTAATGATGTGTTTGCCTTTAGAGGCATAAAATTGAGCCACACCTTTCAGTGCCAGGTTATCAGATTCCGTAGCACCTGAAGTCCACACGATCTCGCGTGGATCTGCTTTGACCAAGTTCGCAACTTGTTCACGTGCATATTCTACTTTTTCTTCAGCCTGCCAACCGTAAGCATGAGAACGAGATGCAGCATTACCGAAAGTACCGTCGAAAGTTAAGCACTCCATCATGCGTTCTGCAACTTGAGGGTCTACAGGAGTGGTTGCTGCATAATCAAGATAAATCGGACGTTTCATGTCAAATACCTGTAACCGATAAAAGGGCTGAATCAAATGATGCTGTATTTTGGCGAATTGCAACGGTTTGAACGTTGTCGCGTGCTACCAGGTCAGCAAGGGTGATTTTTGCTAAATAATCGGCAATGTGGTGGGAGAGTTCTTGCCATAAATCATGAGTCAAGCACATTGCACCATTTTGGCAGTTACCTTTATGGTCACAACGCGTTGCGTCAACTGTTTCGTTTACAGCTTCAATAATTTCTAATACTGTGATTTCTTCAGCGTTACGTGCCAGATGATAACCACCGTTGGCTCCACGAACACTAGAAACTAAGCCGTGGCGCTTTAATTTCGCAAATAACTGCTCAAGATAAGCCACAGAAATAGTTTGACGAGCTGCAATTTCAGCAAGCGTGATCGTTTGTTCAGTTGGCTGCAAAGCTAAATCAAGTAGAGCAGTCACTGCGTAACGACCGCGAGTAGTAAGACGCATGATTCGATACACATATTAAGACTAGATGTGTCGATTTTATGAATCCTGACTAAAATAGTCAAGTTTTTTTATGGGGGTTTAAATTATTTTGTTTTATAGGAAAATTATATATTTATACAATCCACCAATTATACACTAATAACGCAACTAATAGCACGATAGTTAGACTAAAAACGATATTCATTCTTTTTTGTTTTTGCTGCATACGACGAATACGATTCTTGTATTGTTTAACTTCTACCTCTAAGGTATTGATCTTGGAACGTTGTTGATCAATTTTTTCTAATAGGGGAGCAATACGTTTTTTGGAAGCAATAATCTCCTGTTCATCAGTGGGTTCACTAAGCCACTGTTTCCAGTCAGATAAAACTTTTGGAAAGCTGAACAGCAAGGCTAAATCGCGAAACTCATCCTTTAGGGTGCTGTCACCATCAATACGCATTTTTTTAATGCTGCGTCGATTGCCAAAGACAAATACTTTGATTAAATCCATAAGCGTGGTGCGAATATCCAAATCGACTACTTTCGCTGGTGCCTTGGTGTCAAAGAGTATGCCGTGTTCAGTAAAAACCACATAAAAATCAAAATAAGGTAAATAGCTATTAATTTTAATGGTTATTTTTTGATCTATAAATTTTTTAGCCTGCAAGCCAACTACCCGATCATGTTTTAAGATGAAGGTAAAGATTGTCTCTAAAACAATCATGGTCATTGTGAGCAACAAATGCGGTTGTTTTTGACCTTGTTGCGATTCACTCATAAAACTTAATCCTTACCTGAAAGGAGCATCCCATGCTCGAAAATGTGTTTCAGGACTTATCAACAAATATATTAATCTTGCTTTGTAGAACAGTTTAGCAAATCGATCAAGTATTTAATTTGTTATTATAGCTGTATTTTTTGAGTAATTATATTTAAGTTGTATGGAAAATAAGCAGGAGATTGGCTGAATGGATAAATCAATAAAAGATCAAGAGATTGATCAACTAAAAAATGAAAATACTGATAAAACAAAGAATAAATCACGTTCAGGTCGTAAATCGGGTCTGGATTTTCGTAAATATACTCAGCAGATATGGCTTGCTGGCCTGGGGGCTTTTTCGCGTGCGGAAGAGGAAGGCAACAAACTCTTTGACTCTTTAGTCAAGGTCGGTGAAGAACTGGAATCCAAGACGTCTGAAATTGCCGATCAAACCGTAGAAAAAGTTTCGGTAAAAGCCAAAGAATCGGTGAGCGATACCAAAGACAAGGTCGAAAAACTCATTGACCATAGTGTTAACCACTCTTTAAACAGAATTGGTCTGGTTACTGTAAAAGATATTCAACATTTAGAAAGTCTCATATTACAACTCCATAATAAAGTCGATTTTTTGATTGAAGAAAATAAGCAGTTAAAGGCACAAATGTTACAAAAATGAAACTTTTTTAGTTTTTCTGCATTTTTCAACAATTTTTTTCGCAATTATTTTATAGAAAAGCTGATTGAGAGTATTGCGTTTTGCCCCAAAGCATTGATATAAAGGTGTTATGGAATCCTTAGACCTTAAATAAACGATATTAAGAGGACGTAATCTTCATGAATAAATCAGAATTAATCGATGCAATTGCAGAGAAAGGGGGATTGTCTAAGACTGATGCAGGTAAAGCCTTAGATGCAACAATTGCTTCAATTACTGAAGCACTTAAATCTGGTGATACTGTTACACTTGTTGGTTTTGGTACATTCAACGTTAAAGAACGTGCGGCACGTACAGGTCGTAACCCGCAAACTGGCGCAGCTTTAGAAATTAAAGCAAGCAAAGTACCAAGCTTTAAAGCAGGTAAAGGTTTAAAAGATTCTGTAGCTTAATCTTTTTTAAAGCCGATAAACGCGCCCTATAGGCGCGTTTTTTATTAATAATGCCGATTTACAGTGTGAACACATTCATTCAGCTGAGGTTTTCGGGTAAAATCCCCCCAGAAATAAAATATTGGAATACTTATGGAATCTTTTCGTAAAGTTATTAAGGGCTGGTTGGGCAAAGTGTTGCTCATTTTGTTTTTGACCCCTTTAGCACTTGTAGGTATTGAAGGATATTTTAGTGGTGGTAAGTCAGAAGACACAGCAAAACTGGTGAATGGCCAGGAAATTTCTAAAAAAGAATTAGAATCGCTGACCCAAACATTTAAAGAACAATATTTGGCTTATGCCAACGGCGACGAAACTTTACTGAATCAATCTTTCATTGAAAACAAGGCGATGGATAGTCTGGTCGCTCGAACCTTGTTGTTACAGCAGGCAGAAGAGCTGGGCATTTCATTAAGTGATGCACAAATTGAACAGATGGTTGCGCAGCAACCAAGCTTCCAGGAAAACGGTAAATTTTCTGAAGCCTTGTACTCAAATTATTTGCGTTCAGTGGGCATGACCAGCCAGTCTTTGATCGCCAACTTGCGTAAAGACCATGCTTTGAAAATGTTGACTTCAACATTTATGGACTATGCATTGGTGAGCAAGCTTGATATTCAGCAAATTGCCAACTTGCAAACTGAACAACGCACCTTGCATCTTGCCAGCATTAAACTGGATGAATACAAGAAAAATATCAAAGTCACACCGCAAGAAATAGCAGCTTATTACAACAAGCATCAAAATGCGTTTAAGCAGGTTGC
Source organism: Acinetobacter sp. T_3_1 (assembly GCF_025377055.1). Taxonomy (NCBI): domain Bacteria; kingdom Pseudomonadati; phylum Pseudomonadota; class Gammaproteobacteria; order Moraxellales; family Moraxellaceae; genus Acinetobacter; species Acinetobacter sp. T_3_1. The sequence goes on from NZ_JACHVD010000001.1 coordinate 198,893, forward strand.
AAGTGTAGATGTGGACTACGTTGTGCTTACGCCTGCTGATGTTGCACCTGCCAATACTCAAGTGACAGATGCTGAATTGCAGCAAGCTTATAATGCATTTGTTGATGCGCAAAAGCAGAATGTTAAGCCATTGGTCAAACATATTTTAATTACGGCAGACACCCGTTCGGACGCTGAGGCGAAAAAATTAGCCAATGAGGTTGCTGCAAAAATTAAAGCAGGCATGTCTTTTGCCCAAGCTGCAGCACAGTATTCGGATGATACTGAATCGAAATCTAAGGGTGGTGTGGTAGAAGCCTATGCAAAAGGCGTGTTTGGTGATGCATTTGATCAAAGCGTTGCTTCTTTAAAACCCGCACAAGTTTCAGCACCGGTTAAAACCCAGTATGGTTATCATTTAATTGAAACCGAAGCCGCTGCAATGAAGTTGCCTTCATTTGAGACTGAAAAACCGCGCTTGCTGGCTGAGTTGCAAAAGAATAAAGCCGCAAATTCATTCTCGGATGCTGTAAATAGCCTGAATGAGCTGGTTGTAGGGAGCGATGCGCTAGATGTGGTGGCGCAGGAAGTTAAAGGTGTAACGGTTCAGTCTGTGAAAGGTATGACCCTGGCTACACAGCATCCTGTACTGAGCGATGCCAATGTCAAGGTCAAGCTGTTTAATGATGATGTGAAAAATGGCGATCGCAATGCATCTAGCAGCATTCAAATGGCAAATGGCAATACTGTTTGGGTAAAAGTACGTAATTATCATGCGGCTGGTGTGCAGACTTTGGCTGAAGCAACACCACGTGTAAAAGCAAAACTCATCGAACAGAAAGCAAGTGATGCAGCGAAAGCGAAAATCCAGACCGCATTGAATAACTTTAAATCACAACCAGCTGCTAGCGTTGTGGCACAAAGTCAGATTACTTTTGAAAATGCTGGTGTATTTACCCGTTCACAAGGCCTAAAACGTGAGATTGAACGTGCGGCATTCAGTGTTCCGGCACCGAAAGCAGGCATGTGGTCAGTCACGACTGCTTCTTTGCCTAATGAATTGGTGGTGGTTGCTGTATCAAATGTGAACAAGACGACTTCGAATGCCTTAACCAATGAACAGTTGGGTGAATTGTCCAAGTTGTATCAACAGCTTCGTGGTCAGCAGGAACTGGATGATTACACGCAATATCTAAAGTCACATGCGAAAATTAAGTAATCTTAAGTGAAATAAAAAACCTGCGTTAACGCAGGTTTTTTTTATGGCTGAATTGAAGCTTATTCAGCCCGGATTTTCAGTTCATAGCCTGAATATTTGCGGATGTTAATGACCCCTGTATCCAGGATCAGGTACTGTCCTTTAATGCCCAGCAATTTGCCACGAATAATCGGAGTTTTATCCAGGTTGTGCGACTTAATTTTTTCGGGATATTGCTCGACCGGATAAACAAACTCGCGTGGCAGCTCATTTTCCATGACTTCAATTGTTTCGTTAAATTCGAGGTTCTGGCTAAATTCATCCCGAATGGTTTGAATTTTCGGTGCAAATTCTTCTATCAGCTGTTCACGCACTTCTATTAAATTGAGCGGTTCAGCTTCGCCTTTGAGTAGTTTGCGCCAATCGGTCTTGTCTGCAACCTGAGTGCCAAACATAATTTCCAGTTGGCCTGAGAGACGGCGGGAACCTACTTTCATAATCGGCAAAGCCTGGGTTGCACCCTGGTCCAGCCAGCGCGTTGGCATCTGTCCAAGACGGGTGATGCCGACTTTTAATGCACTTGAATTCGCCAGATAAACAATATGCGGCTGGAAGCACACCTCATGAGCAAAGCTGTCTTCGCGGCAAGTCCCGAGATGATAATGACAGGTTTCCGGTTTCATAATGCACATGTCACAGGATGCTTTGGTTTTGAAACATTTAAAGCAGTGACCCTGTGAAAAGGATTTACTGGTTTTGCTACCACAGGATACACAGTAGATATTGCCGGTCCATTCGATTTCAATTTCCTGGCCTAAATTGAATGGCAGGTCAACTTCTGAACGATCTAGAATAAATTTATATTCAACATTTGCCTTGTGTGTATGTTGATCAGTTACACTAAGGTCCTTAAGACCTGCATGCATTTTATGGCAAATGCCTTGTAGTTCCATACAGAATACTCTCTTCAATAATAAGGATGCAGTTATGGCTGAACAAAATGTCATTACTTCAATGCTAGACGATTTATCTCAGGAACAGCCTATCCAAACTGCATTATGTATTGGTCAAAATCTTGCTCAATACGACAATAATCAATCAATTCAATGGCACTATTTTAACGTAACTGAGTTTTTAAATCTGCCTTTTACCCAGCGATATGATCTGGGTTTTGTGGTGATGGATTCACAAGAGCTGGCGCTACTTTCTGATGTGCAGAAGTCTCAGCTGTTAGTGAGATTACGTGACCTGATGGCAAAACGAATTGTTGTGGTCAGCCGATTAGAAGATGAAAAATTGTTGCGTGCCTTGGGTTTTACCCAGCTGATTGATAAAACCCAGCATGATAGTGATTTTGCACTGTGGCAATTCAATATTTTAACCTATAAACATGTGCCTGACTGGTTTAACTCCAAATTCTGGGCAAATCCTGAAAACTGGAATAAATTTCGATGGTAATGTGCTGATTTTTATAATTGCAAATTTTAACAATAGCGGTTGATTTATTACTTTCAAAGCATCGTATTCTTTTATTAGGCTCATAAAAGGATAATGCGATGACTAATCTTAGCAATATCGTCGAAATACTGGCTAAACAGGCTTTGGGTGGCAATCAGCAACAATCACGGCAGAGTGGTTTAGGAGATATTTTAGCTTCGGTATTTGGCCAGATGAGTGCGAATAACACTCAGCAAAGTCAACAACAAAACCAGCAGAACCAGCAAAGACAGCCAGGTGGGTTGGGCGGAATTTTGGGATCGGTGCTCGGAAATTTGAGTGGTCAACATAATCAACAACAAAATCAGCAACCTCAGTACACCCAACAGCGAAGTAATGTAGGTGCTAATGCGACCAAGACCTTATTGATTGCGGTGCTTCCTTTGGTGCTTGCCTGGATTCAGAAACAAGGCGGTTTGCAGGGTGCGCTGGATAAACTAAAAGGTATGGGGCTCAGTCGCCAGGTGGATGATTGGGTTTCTACAGGTCCAGGTGAAAATGTCAGTGTGGACCAGCAGCAGGTACAGGGTCTGTTTGATGATCAGGAAGTCGAGCAGGTCGCGCAGGAAACCCACGTACCCAAACAGGATATTTACGCTGCGATTTCAAAAGTCTTGCCGCAAATTATTGATTCACTGACGCCCCAAGGCGAACAAACCAATAAGCAGGAAGCCAATGCTGATATTCAGCAGGTGATGAACCTGGTGTCCGGCTTTTTGAAACGTTAAGATTTTAACCGGCTGAGTGGCTGGCTCAGCTGGTTGTTAAGCATTTAAAATAAAATAGCCTATGCTAAATAAATGCTACTGATGATTTTCCATGTTAAATAAATTATTGGATTTGGAAATTTTTTTAGCAATATAGTGGGACTTTTTTAGGCGAATCAAAATAATCTGCGATTGAAATTCCAGTTCGCCAAATTCAGGCTCAACCTGGACATAATGTAATTGTCCAAAACTGTCCCGTACCCGTGCCTGTGCGGAAAATCCCGGACGGGCATTGCCACTAGAAATGGTCGCCAAACGTCCCAGTAGACTGACCTGTTGCTTGGTCAGTGTCGGCTTGATGACCTGGTCAAGGCAATGAATCATAAATACAGTGAAAAACACCGCAATGATCAGCGCCGGCATCATCAGATAATAAGCAGGCAAGAATGCCTTCTGCTGTGCAAATACGCAAAGTTGCAGAAAATAGCCTGCAAAACTGAAGTTCATGAGTAAAAACACCACAATCAGTGTTTTGGAGAACTTGACGTTAAGCAGTGGTGAGTCGGTAATTTTCTTTGGCGAGAGTGCTTTTAGAAACTCGGTCGGGCGAATGTTAAAATAATAGCCAATGGTTTCTGCCATGCTGAGTACAATTAAGGCCAATAAACTTAAATGAAACGGGATCAAGTTATAGTCTTGTAGAAACTCAAGCATGGCAAATTCCATTGGGTTTATTCTTCTTTCAGGTAAATTCCACCATCAGAATGCACGGTAATTTCAACTTTTTCAAGTGATTGCCCCTGGCAGGGACCAGAAATACATTCACCGGTTTCAACCAGAAACAGGGCTCCATGAGTAGAGCATTCAATATATTCCTGATCACGGTCTAGAAACTGGTTTTCCACAAATTCCAGCTCGACCTGCAAGTGAGGACAGAGATTCTGATAGGCATAGAATGAGCCGTCACGCTGGGTAATGAAAATCGTATCACCATTTGGCGTTTCGTATGAACGTGCTTCACGTTCAGGAATCTCTTCCATCATGGCAATTTTAATCATTATGCACATTCCTTCTGAAAGTTATTTAATAATTCTGCGTAACTTTCTACACTCAGGCGCGGGCCAAACTGTGAAACCACTTCACTTGAAATCAGGATTGAAAGTTCAGCAGCCAGTTTAAGGCTTAAGCCTGCATTCAATGCATACAGGAATGCGCCTGCAAAGGCATCACCGGCACCATTGGCATCTACCGCAGTCACTTTACGGCCTGGAACTTTCAAGGTTTGTTCAGAGTCGGAAATTAAGGCACCTTCAGCTGACAATGTAATGACAGTGTATTTGCTTTTTAGTTGCAATTTAGCCAGTGCTGCTTCAATTGAATCGGTTTCTGTGTACATTAAAGCTTCATGATAATTGCACAGCAATAAATCCACGCCATCATCTAAAAGCTCATCCAGACCTTGACGTGCATACTGCACCATTGCAGGATCAGAAAGGGTTAAGGCAATTTTTACCCCATGTGCTTTTGCAATTGCACGGGCCTGTTTAACCGCTTGACGTGCAGTATCGCTCGTGGACAAATAGCCTTCAATATACAGCCATTTTGCGGTTTTTAAAGGTTCAAAATTAATTTGAGCTTCACTCAGTTCAGCGGTAATGCCGAGGTAAGTTTGCATGGTGCGTTCAGAGTCCGGACTCACCAGAACCATACAGGTACCTGTCACACCTTCACTGACGGATTGCTCGGCGGTTTGAATACCTGCTTCGTTTAAACCTTTCAGATAAATCTGACCAAGTTCGTCGTTGCCTACGCGGCAAGCATAAAATGCTGTGCTGCCCAAGGCACTAAACGCAACGGTGGTATTTGCGGCAGACCCACCCGAGGCTTGACCTTTGTATAGTTGTGTTTCTTTTAAATTATTATATAAATTTGCTTGCGTTTCACCATCAGTCAACTGCATAGTGCCTTTTTGCAAATTTTGTTGAATCAGGAAATCGTCAGAGACTTTAAATTCTTGGTCGATTAATGCATTACCAATTGCAAAAAGATCAACAGTTGTCATGTCTTTCATTCACATTTAAATTAAAACGCTAAGTTTACACCAATGCTCATGATTGCTGTAGATTGATGAATAAAATTCAATATATAGTCAATTTATTCGTTCAAAATACCCTATAGGACAGAATAAGGAAGGTTAGATGAATATCACGATTGATAAAGCTGAACAATTACCTGAACAAATCAAGGAATTAGCCAAGCAGGCACAGCAAGAAGGATTTCAGTTTGTTGATCGATTGATTGAAGAGTTTGAAAGTGGCAAGAACAGGTTTGATCAACCGGGCGAATTCCTGTTGTTGGGCTATCATGATGACAAGCTTGTGGCTTGTGGCGGTTTAAACCAGCAATGGAATGAAAATGAAATTGATAGCCGGATTGGCCGGGTACGTCGTTTTTATGTCTTGCCTGAATATCGCAAGCATGGTGTAGGCAAACAACTGTTACAACAGCTGGAAAAAGAGGCACGTGCCAACTTTTCAGCCCTGTGCCTGAATACTGACACCAAAAATGCAGCACATTTCTATCAAAAACAAAACTATGTGTTTGTAGAAAATCATCCTAACTATAGTTATTTCAAATATCTGATCTAGTTTTGATCTTTGACTATGACACTGTTCAGTCCAGGTGGGCTTGATGGTGTCATGCTGAAGCAATTTATTAATTTAAATGCTTTATTATTCTGCTGATACCAGTCTACACAAATAATTAAAAATTATTTCAATTCAATCTCTTGTTTATTATGTGGATAGCTTTGTTTTGCACTGATTTTAAATACGGAATGATTCCCAGCTAGAATTCACTTTTAATAAAGTTACATTAAAAATTGCGCCCCTTTTTAACCTATGACGCTTTTAAAACTGGACTGAAATGCTTGGAATTTCGTAACAGTACAAATTCAAATAGTGCAATATTCAGGTATAATCAAAACCATCTTATAAATATGTAAATGTTGGAGATCACATGACTGTAGATGTCACTGAAACCATTTCTCAAACTGTTCATCCTGCGTTTCAGTTGATACGTCAACACCATGTTGAAGCCCTAGATATTCGGGTGTCAGAATATCAGCATAAAGTCACGGGGGCCATACATTATCATCTGGCCAGCGATCTGGATGAAAATGTCTTTCTGGTGGCGTTTCGTACCCAGCCGATGGATTCAAAAGGCGAGGCGCATATTTTAGAACATACCGCACTCTGCGGTTCTGAAAAATTTCCGGTTCGTGACCCATTCTTCCTGATGATTCGCCGTTCACTCAATACCTTTATGAACGCGTTCACTTCAGCGGACTGGACCGCCTATCCTTTCGCAACGCAAAACAAAAAAGACTTCCAGAACCTGCTGGAAGTGTATCTGGATGCTGCTTTTGCTGCGAACTTGAATGAACTGGATTTTGCCCAGGAAGGGATTCGCATTGAGCTGGAAAATGGCGAACCGGTCTATAAAGGCGTGGTGTTTAATGAAATGAAAGGGGCCATGAGTTCTCCTTCAGATCAGCTCTATCATCAACTGGCGCACCATTTATTTCCGCATACCACCTATCATTACAATTCCGGTGGTGATCCCAAGGATATTCCGGACTTAACTTACCCAGAGTTAGTTAATTTCTATAAGTCACATTACCATCCAAGTAATGCGGTATTTATGACTTTTGGCAATGAGTCGGCTTATTACTTGCAGGAACAATTTGAAACTTTAGCCTTGTCTAAATTTGAAAAAGGTCAAACCCTGCATTCAACGCCCGAAACCCGTTTAACTGCACCGCTTGAAGTCACAGAAACTTATGCGGTAGATGCGGAAGACCTAAAAGATAAAACCTATCACGTGATTGCATGGCTGTTGCCGCAAGCCAGCGATATTAAATTGCGCTTGGGGATGCGCCTGGTTGAAGGAATTTTGCTGGAGGATTCAGCTTCGCCTTTGCGTCATTATCTGGAAACCTGTGGTTATGCCCAGTCGACCGGTCCAATTATGGGCGTGGATGATTCCAACTTTGAAATGACTTTCTTCTGCGGTGTACAAGGTTCAAATCCTGAACATGCCCAGGAATTTAAAGACGGTGTGTTTAAGGTGCTTGAAGAAGTTGCTTCCAAACCGGTCGACACTGAAATGGTCGATGCCATTTTGCATCAGATTGAATTGCATCAGCGTGAAATCAATGGCGATGGCATGCCGTACGGTTTAAGCCTGATTTTAAATGGGTTAAGCAGCGTAATTCATCACAGCGATCCGATTCAGGTCTGGGATGTCGATACAGCCATTGAACAGGTGAAAGAAGAACTCAAAGACCCAATGTGGTTGTCGAACCTGATTCAAGAATATCTGCTGGATAATCCGCATCGTGTACAGATGACTTTGGTGCCTGATGCAACCAAGTCGGCAAGAGAAGCTGAAGCAGAAAAAGCGCGTCTGGCTGCCATTGGTGCCAAACTGACGGATGAGGAAAAAGCGGAAATCATCAAGCAAACCGAAGCCTTAAAAGAACGTCAAGATTCGCCGGATGATTTGAACCTGTTGCCAAAAGTCGGTCTGGAAGATGTTCCTGCAGATTTACACATCGTACAAGGTCAATTGCGTGAAATTATCAGCAATAACCTGGATACGCCTTTGAATTTGTATCATGCTGGGACCAATGGCATTTACTATCAGCAGGTGCTAGTCAAAATTCCGGATCAGGTGGTTCAGTCGCCATATTTCAATTTACTTTCAATTTTGCTGGGTGAGGTAGGTGCGGGCGAGTACGACTATCTGGAACTGCAACAACTGCAAACCGCAGTGAGTGGTGGCGTGGGGATGGGTGCATCTTTACGTTCAAAAATTGATGACAAAAACAAGATTAGTGCTTGGCTCACCTTGACCACCAAATCGCTGGTGAATAATTTTGAAGCCATCCGCCTGTTGAAACTGGCATTTGAACAGCTACGTTTTGATGAGAAAGATCGCATTATTGAATTATTGCAGCAACGTAAAACACGCTGGACTTCACGTATTTCTGGTTCGGGGCATAGTTATGCCATGCAAATTGCAGGACGTAACCACAGTGCCTTGGCACAACGTGACTATCAGAATACCGGTTTGGGAGCGCTGAACTGGTTAGGCAATCTGGTGAATAAAATTGAAACTGATGAAGCTGCTTATGAGGCGTTAATTGCGGAATTAAAAGCCATTCATCGTCTGCTGTTACAGGCACCCAAACAATTCCTGCTGGTGTGTGAAGAACAGCAGTCCGATCGTCTGATTGAAGAAATCCAGATGGTTTGGGATAAATTGAGTGTGGATCAAACTCCAGTAGAATTAACGCAAATCATCACAGAAAATAGCAATCTTGACGAAGCATGGCTGATTCAGGCCAATGTCCAATTCTGTGCGGCAGCTTATCCTGCGGTAGAAATGTCTCATCCCGATGCTGCACCTCTTATGGTGTTGGCAGCTTATTTACGCAATGGCTTTTTGCACAGTGCAATTCGTGAAAAAGGTGGGGCTTACGGCGGTGGCGCAAGCTACGATGGCAATGCCTGTTCGTTCCGTTTCTATAGCTATCGTGATCCGCGCCTGGCAGAGACTTTTAAGGACTTTGATGCCAGTATTCAGTGGTTGTTGAATAGCGAACACAAGCCGCATCAACTTGAAGAAGCAATTTTGGGCTTAATTGCGAGCATGGATAAACCGGGTTCTCCTGCCGGTGAGGCGATTACTGCCTGCTATGCATTATTGCATGCACGTACACCTGCGGTGCGCAAGCAATTACGTGCACGTTTACTTGCTGTAACTCTGGATGATCTGAAACGGGTTGCAGAACAATATCTGGTTCAGCAAAAACCGGTGAAAGCGATGGTTGCACCAGTGGCAAAACGTGAAGCGCTGCTTGAACTTGGTTTTGATATTAAACAAGTGAACTAATAAAAAAACATCATTTGAGGTAAGACCCTATGGCGTTCAAAATGTTTGAACGCACTACGCTGCAACTGAGCATGATCATGCTCAGTTCTTTGTATGTGACGAATATTCATGCACAAACCCCACAATCATTGATTACTCCCGCAAGTCCGGAAGCATGTGTCGCCTTAGAATCCAATGCGGATCGTCTGGCCTGTTATGACACCTTGTTCAAAGTGCCGGAGACAGAAAAAATGGCACTGGTGTCTGAACGTCAGGCAGCCAATCAAATCGCACCTGCACCGACTGAACCGGAAACGATAAAAGATAAAATCAGTCATGGGGTGAGTAACGTATTTGCAGCTGAAGGGCCAAAAATTGATCCCAATACGTCCTTGCTGGACAAGCGTTGGGAGCTGTCACCTGAAAGCAAGCTTGGAACCTGGAATATTCGTGCGCACCAGCCGGTTTATTTACTGCCAGGATTCTGGACTTCGGACAAAAATGAACGTCCTTCCAGTCCGAATGAAAACAACACGGTACAGCTAGGTGATGAGCAAAACCTGAAATCGATGGAAGCCAAGTTCCAGCTGTCTTTAAAAACCAAAGCAGTAGAAAACCTGTTTGGGGATAATGGTGATGTCTGGCTGGGTTATACCCAGTCATCACGCTGGCAGGTCTATAATGCAGATGCTTCGCGTCCTTTCCGTGAAACCAACTATGAACCTGAAGCCAGTCTGGTTTTTCGTACCAATTATGAAATTTTGGGCTTAAATGCACGTTTGTTGGGTGTGACCTTTAACCATCAGTCCAATGGCCGTGCCGATCCCTTATCGCGTAGCTGGAACCGTATTATCTTTAATGTCGGTCTAGAACGCGACAACTTTGCGTTGATGTTACGTCCCTGGTATCGCATTGAAGAAGATGCAAAAGATGATAACAACCCGGATATTAAAAATTATATCGGCCGTGGCGACTTGACTGCATTCTACCGCAAGAATGATCATGAGTTTTCACTGATGCTGCGTCACTCGCTGAAAGGCGGTAATGATGCGCATGGGGCAGCGCAGTTTGACTGGGCATTCCCGATTAGCGGTAAATTGCGTGGTCATTTCCAGTTGTTTGATGGCTATGGTGAAAGCCTGATTGATTATAACCATCGTGCGACGTATGTCGGTTTGGGTGTGTCCTTGATGAATTGGTACTAAATCACTGATGCTTAAAAAACCACTCTTTATGAGTGGTTTTTTATTGAATCGGGTTTAACCGATTTGAATATCTGCTGGTGGATGTTTTAAACGGCTCTTTTTCGGGGTGGCAATCAGGTAGGCCAGCGTCAGAGGTCCCAAACGACCCGCGAACATCAGCAAAATTAAAGCAAACAGACTGGCAGGCTGTAATTCACTGGTGATGCCCCGTGATAGTCCGACTGTACAGGCGGCTGAAACCGCTTCAAAGAGTAAATCCAGGAAGTCCTTGTTCGGCTCTAGAATGAGAAGCGTAAACGATCCTAAAAATATCAAGATCGCAGTAATGGACAGGACGGCAAACGCCTTAAATGAAGTCGCTTTTGAAACAGAATGATTAAATACCCGCAATTCTTCAGAACGGCGTAAGAAGGTAATCACGCTTAAAATAACAATAATAAAAGTCCCGACTTTAATACCCCCTGCGGTACTTAAAGAACCACCGCCGATAAACATCAAAATCATGGTCACAAGGGTAGAGGCATCTGTCATGCTGGCGACATCTAAACTGTTAAACCCGGATGAGCGTGGTACGGTGGCATGGAACCAGGCATTCAAGGCTTGATCACCCAGGCTCATGCTGGATAGGGTGAGCGGATTACTGGCTTCCAAAGCCCAAATCACAATAAAGGCAAACAGGTTCAAGCCTGCAATGGTGGAGAGCATTAGTTTGCTATTGGGGCTTAAGGTTTTCCAGCGTCGGGCACGCTTGATATCCATCAGCACCACAAAGCCAATACCGCCAATAATATAAAGCATACTGATGGTAAAGGTAATAAGGTAATGATCCGCGAAACTCATCAAACTGTTGGGAAACAGGGAAAAGCCGCCGTTATTAAATGCGGAAACGCTATAAAAAGCCGCATAAAAAAAGGCGCGGGAAAAATCGTATTCCTGCATCCAGGCAATGGTTAAAATAAATGTGCCAATCGCCTCAAAAAACAGGGAATATAACAGCACGCCTTTGATGGTGAATGATACTTTGGCCAGGCTGGTTTGACCGATGGTTTCCTGTGCCATCATTTGCTGTTTAAGCCTGATATTGGAGGAAAGGCTCAGCGCAGCCAGTATGGCAAAGGTCATGAAACCCAGGCCGCCACTTTGCAGTAACAGCATAATGACGATCTTGCCAAAGGTGGTATAGGCTTCTCCAACATTGACCACAGATAGCCCGGTAATGGTCACGGCAGAGGTTGAAGTGAACAGGGCATTGAGCCAGCTTAATTCACCATGATGCGAAATCGGGAGTTTGAGCAATAAGGTTCCGACTATAATAAAGCTCAAGAAACCCAGCGCCAGTAAGCTTGGAGGGCTCAGGTTAATCGTATTATGCTTGTTGTTTTGTGCTTGATTCATATTCTATTTAAACCGGGCAGACAGTTTTCTTAAGGGTTCAAGTTCACCCTCCACCACTAAGATATCACCTTCTTGCAGGATTAAATTGGGATCAATGTTATATAAAATTTCCTTGCCGCGTTTGTGCAGAATGGTTTTAATTGCCGGAATATTGCCCATCAGGTGATTGAAGCGCTCACCCTTCAAGCTGGCTTTAATCTCGATTTTGACAATGAAGTGATTGTCTTCCAGTCCCATATAACGGCTGACCATCGGGTAGCTTAAAGACTGGGCTACGCGGGTACCCATATCTTCTTCCGGGTGAATAATCTTGCTGACGCCCAGATGGGTCAAAATCATGTGATGCGCCTTGGATTTGGCCTTGGCCCAAATTTTGTTCATGCCCAGATTTTTCAGATGCAGCACACATAGAATACTGGCTTCAATGTCTTCGCCAATCGCCACTACTACGGCTTCACAGTTTTGAATATTCAGTTCTCTGAGTACATGTTCATCAGTGGCATCTGCAATGACAGCATGGGTGATTTGATCTGAAATGCTTTCAACATTTCTTTTGTTGTTATCGATACCAATCACATCGTGATTTAAGCTGACCAGCTGGGTTGCAATGGTGGAACCAAAGCTACCTAAACCAATGACTGCAAATAATGCCATGCAACGTATTCCTTATCCATTTTTATATGGTTTTGATTCGTGAGGTGTATGGATCTATACACTGATTTTATAATTTTATGGTTCGTTCAGCTATCCAGCTTACAAAATTATTAATAACAAAGGCTTATTTTGAAAAGCATTGACCTGTATGGCCCGAATGTTTTAGGCATGAATCTATAAATTGGTGAATTGTGGTTAATTGTGAAGAGTGTGAGCGGGGAGTGTGAATTGCAGCATGTCATGAGATGGTCAAAAACCTGCTATATCTTTGTAGGTATAATTCTATTTTTATAGGGAATGAAAATGGATGATAAAAAGATTTTTAAGATATTACAGGGATGGTTTCCGCTACTGAAACATCAGGAAATTCCAAAGAAAAAATATAGAGGTGATTTTCAGCAATTTCGGACATGGCTTGCCGCTGAACAGGCAGGCCAGCATGAGCATGCCTATTTAATGTCCATAGACGTTGAAAATCCTTATGAAAATGGATTGGAACGATGCGCAATGTTGCAGCATAAAAATATTGATATGGGGTTAATCCAGCAAAGCATTCGTAACAGGGCCACGCCTTTATATCAGCATTATCAGAAGCATAAAGAGGTCATTGGAAAATACTACAATGTAAATGCCCATGTTTTTGATATTGTTTTTGAGGAAATTTATACTTTTTTAAAGTTGCAAAATTTTGAATTGTTGATTATTTATGCCGAAACGGCCTATTGGATGGCCGTGCCCGATGAAGATGTCAGAATCCATAAATTCTGTAAGTCCTTCTCAAAACAATTTAAGCATGAAGGGATTTGTATAGAACATTATATAAAACTGGACTGCTTAAGATCGACTTGAAAACCATTTGAATTCAAAAAAAGAGCCAATGAATGGCTCTTTTTTAATGAGTGGGCTTATTTCAAGAAACGCTGATAACCCAAGTTGTTAGTAATTTCTGCATATGGATAGGTGATACTTTCCAAGGTCTCGATTAAACCATCTGGATTCTGTTGGGCATCTTCAGCTTCAAGCCCTACAAGTACGCGACCTTCGGCTGCGCCGTGGTTACGGTAGTGGAACAGGGTAATGTTATGGGTAGGTCCTAAACGTTCCAGGAAGGTGAGTAAGGCACCTGGGCGTTCCGGAAATTCCACACGGAACAGACGTTCATTTTCAATGTCTGCATGACCACCGACCAAATAGCGGATATGCAGTTTTGCCACTTCATCATCAGACAAATCATCTACATCGTATTGAACTTTCAAGGTTTCATAAATGTCGTGACGTTCTTTTTCACCACCTTTCAGGCTGATGCCGACAAAAACCTGTGCAGCACTGGCATCACTGGCGCGATAGTTGAATTCCGTGATATTACGGCCTTGCAGGGCACGGCAGAAATTCAGGAATGAACCTTTTTCTTCAGGAATGGTCACGGCAAAAATGGCTTCTTTGCGTTCACCGAGCTCTGTACGTTCGGCAATATAGCGCAGGCGGTCGAAGTTCATGTTGGCACCGCAAACGATCGACACCATGTTTTTGCCTTCAAGTTTATGTTCAGCCACATATTTCTTGATTCCGGCAAGTGCCATGGCACCGGAAGGTTCAACAATGCTGCGGCATTCATCATAGGTGTCTTTAATTGCAGCACAGATTTCGTCTGTGTTCACCAGTACCACATCCGGCTCAACAATTGGACCCGAGTTGTCTGATTTTTGCATACGAATCACATCAAACGGTTTTTCACCAATTTGAGCGACCGCCGTACCATCAGCAAATAAACCTACCGAAGGTAAAATCACACGTTCATTGGCTTCAAATGCAGCTTTTAAACATGCCGATTCATCATATTCCACCGGAATGACTTTTACGTGTGGCGCAACATCGCCCAGGTAAGCCGCAACACCTGCAATCAAACCGCCACCGCCAACGGCAACAAATACATATTCCACATCACGCCATTGACGCAAAATTTCATTGGCAATGGTGCCTTGACCGGCCATCACCAGTTCATCGTCATAAGGGGGAATAAAGGTCATGCCATCTTCGGTAGCGCGTTGAATCGCATATCTGTTGGCCACATCGAAAGAATCGCCGTGCAAGACCACTTCACCACCCAAACGTTTTACTGCCTGAACTTTAATGTCAGGCGTGGTTTTTGGCATGACAATAATGGCGCGAATTCCCAGTTTTTTACCAGATAGGGCCACACCTTGTGCATGGTTACCTGCTGAAGCCGTAATAACGCCACGTTCCAACTGAGATTTCGGTAATTGACTAATACGGTTGTAGGCACCGCGTAGTTTAAAGGAAAAGACAGGTTGCAAATCTTCGCGTTTAAAGCGAATGTTGTTGTTTAGCTTTTCACTAATTCGTGGCGCTGCTTCGAGTGGAGTTTCGATTGCAACGTCATACACCGTTGCTTGTAATATTTGTCGAACCAAACGAGACAGCATGTTAATTTTCCATCTAACAGTTTAAAATAGGCCTTTATTGTAACAAACCCCTGTACATTTGGGCTGTTAAATCAGCAACAAATGTCAAAAAATAGTTGAGCCAAGTTATGAGTCTGTATGCTACCCAAGATGAAAAGAAACAAGCTGCTGCAAAAGCCGCTTTAAAACACTTGCCTAAAGGCGGGATTTTGGGGGTAGGTACAGGAAGTACAGTGAACTTCCTCATTGAATTATTGCCAGAATTGCAACTGGAAGCTGCGGTTGCGAGTTCTGAAGCGACTGCCGAGCGTCTGAAAAAATTGGGCATTGAAGTGGTCGACATGAATTCTGTAGGCGGCCTGGATGCCTATGTAGATGGCGCGGACGAAATTGACCGTCACATGCATATGATTAAAGGCGGCGGCGCTGCACTGACCCGTGAAAAAATCGTGGCATCGATTGCAAGGAAATTTGTCTGTATCGTTGATGATTCAAAATGGGTTGAGCAATTGGGCCGTGATTTCCCGCTTCCTGTAGAAGTCATTCCAATGGCGCGTTCTGCGGTAGCCCGTAAAATTGTTTCACTCGGTGGTGACCCGGTTTACCGTGAAGGTGTAGTGACAGATAACGGCAATGTGATTCTAGATGTGCACAACCTGAATATCTTGAATGCGCTTGAACTTGAAAAAACCATTAACAACATTCCAGGTGTGGTGTGTAACGGTATTTTTGCGTTGAATAAAGCCGATATTGCTGTAGTTGCAACAGACAACGGCATTGAAGAGCGTACTGCGGTTTAATTTTTAATCTCCCCATACCCCTCTTTTTCAAAGAGGGGCTAAGTTCTTTAAATATTGGTATTCAAAGAACGCTTCCCCTTTACCAAAGGGGGGGATTGAGGGGGATTTATATAAAACAAAATAAAAATATGACCCTAAACGATCTACCTGAAATCCAGATTGTCCATCATGCGCGAGCGAAACGTTTGCGCTTGCGTGTCGACTCGGCCCAAATTCGTTTAACTGTACCGTTACTGTGCAGCAAGCGAAAAATTCAAAACTTTCTGGATCAGGCTGAAGAATGGTTGCTGAAAACCTGGCAACAGCAAGCACAGCATATACAACAGCAGATATTGCCGAATGAACTAAAGCTTTTTAATTTAGAGCAACCTTTACAGCTTGTTTATCAAGTTCAAAAACACTCATTTATTTTCGATGCTCAGAATTTACAGCTATTCATTAGTGACCGTCAGCCTGAACAATATTTAAAAGCTTTCGTGATTGCTTATGCCAAGCAGCATTTACCCATTTACTTAGAGCAAACCAGCCAGGAATGTCAGCTGAATTTTGGCAAATGTTCAATCCGACAACCAAAAACGCGCTGGGGGAGTTGCTCGGCCAAACATGACATTATGTTGAATAGTGGTCTGGTATTGTTTCCTGAACAGGTGATCCGTTATGTCTGTGTGCATGAGTTGGCGCATACCCGGCATTTTGACCATAGTCCAAGGTTTTGGGCAGAGGTGGGAAAACATGATGCAAATTATCAGCAACATCGCAAAATTTTAAAAACGACACCAATGCCGTATTGGTGGTGCACTTAAAAGAATCTGCTGGATATACAGCATCACTTAAAAATCACTCGGGTCATATTTGTCAGACTGATGTAAATAGATGATTTTGCATTGGTGAATCGCTGTGATTGGCGGATTGGTTTCTTTAAGAATTTATCAACGTTTAGATAAAAACTGCAGTTGAATATTTTTTATTATTTTACTCTGAAAATAGCCTAAGCAAATCAAATATTCTATAACTGTAAATTTAGTTAAAATAAACCATAAAAATTAGAATCTTGCTTAAAATAAAGTGGAATAGAGTGGTGTTAAGTCAGCTGGTTTTTTGATGTGTACTCCAGCATTATTCTTCTGTTTGATTTTTATCCTGAGCATTCTCTATCCTATTTTATTGGATCATTCTATTTGTTATTGCACTGTTTTAGAGTATGGAAAAAACCTGTTCCTAAATTCTAGCGCTCAAGGGAATAGTACTTGCTGTGATAGGGTTATCGACTAGTAGTGATGCGATTATATTCTTGGCTTTAGCTGGTTTTTTCTGCTGTCTATCTGGGTTGCCGAAGCTGGAAACAGCTAATTCATAAACTGAAAATAGGGCTGAGAAACAGGTCTAAAATTTATAAAAAAACATCAAACCTTTGAGAAATGGTTTAGAAAACGTGAACTTCCTGTCATACTACGCAGTTACGAAATGGAAACTTTTGATTTGAGGTAGTGATCGTGATTACTGTTGGTATTGTCGGTGGTACAGGTTATACAGGCGTTGAATTGTTGCGTCTTTTACTACGACACCCAAATGTACAGGTAAATGTACTGACATCACGTACCGAAAATGGTCGCCGTGTCGATGACATGTTCCCAAGCTTGCGCGGTCATACCGATCTTCAATACTCAGATTTGAACATCGACGAACTAAAGAAATGCGATGTGGTGTTTTTTGCAACCCCACATGGTGTAGCCATGAAACATGCGGCAGAACTGCTTGCAGCCAATACTAAAGTCATCGACTTGGCAGCAGACTTCCGCTTGCAAAATCTAGAACAGTTTGAAAAATGGTATGGTCTTGAACATGCCTGCCCAGATATTTTAAAAGATTCGGTTTACGGTTTGTCAGAACTGAATCGTGACAAAATTAAAAATGCCAAGGTGATTGGTAACCCGGGTTGCTATCCAACGACTGTGCAACTTGGTCTTGCACCATTATTTAAACAAACTGAAGCATTGGTGAAACCGGAAAGCATTATTATTGATGCAAAATCCGGGGTATCTGGTGCAGGTCGTAAAGCCAGCCTCGGCATGATTTATTCTGAAAATGCCGATAACTTTAAGGCCTATGGCGTTGCAGGTCACCGTCATCATCCTGAAATTGTGGAAGCACTGGAAAATATTTCCGGTCAAAAGGGCGTGTTCGATCACATCGTTTTTGTACCGCATTTGGTGCCGATGATCCGTGGCATGCTCAGCACGATCTATATTGATTTGACAGATGCAGGGGATGCTGCGGACTTGCAAAGCCTGTATGAACAGTTTTATGCCAATGAACAGTTTGTAGATGTAATGCCTGCCAACAGCTCGCCAGAAACACGTTCGGTGCGTGGTGCGAACCAGCTCCGAATTGCCTTGTATAAACCGCAACCGAAAAAACTGATTGTGTTATCTGTACAGGACAATCTGGTGAAAGGTGCGGCAGGACAGGCGGTACAAAATATGAACCTGATGTTTGGCTTTGCTGAAAATGCAGGTCTTGCTGGAATTGGTTTATTACCATAAAAAACGTTTTTCGACTTCACACACATTTGGATTTGGATTTAAATGTGTGCTTTGAATGAATCAAAATTAGAGATGACGATGCCGAATACAGAATCAAATACTCCGTCACAGCTACCTTTCCTGAGTAAAAAACCTTTTTTAAAAGGGAATTTGCCGTTGGCAATTGGTGCTGCCATTTTGGTAGCAGGCAGTGGTTTATTGGGTTATTCGGTTGGGCATCGGCAAGGTTTGACTGCAGTGGGCTATGAAGCAGATGCAGAACAGCTGGTCGAAGTGGTACAAAAGCAAAAGAGCAGTTTGCAAACACTGAACAAGAATTTGAATCTGGCTGTACAGGAACGTGATGTTGCAGTCAGCAATTCAAATGATTTGTTTGTTGCTTTGAATCAGGCTCGTGAAGATAAGGCCCAGTCTGAAGGTTTGGCCGTAATCTACCGGGAAGTGTTACGCCAGCGTGGCGGTTTAAGCCTGACCATACAAAATATCGGCATTAAGCCCTTGCCGGAAAATGCTTATGAATACGAGCTGGATCTGGTTCAAGTCAGTCCGAATCGACGGGGGATTTCCGGAACTGTAGAGTTACGCTTGATTCAAGGCACTGAAGTTTTAGTGGTTCCTATGGAAGACAAAAACTTTAACTTTGAAGATTATGAACGCTTAACCGGACGCTGGACCATGCCTAAAGGCTTTACGCCACAATTCATTGAAGTGCGTTTAAGCGGTGCAACAAGTACACCAGTGATTAAACGTTTTAGTTGGGGTCGTGGCAAACCGATAGAGAGTCAATCGGCATTTATTTCTGAAATTCCTCAAGCAGAAGCAAATGCACAATAAATGTGAATTAAAAATCCTATGCGAATGAATAAGCGTCATCATTGTTTAAACACCCTCAAGAATTCTTTTCATCAATCGGGATATGTCGACTGGCATATTAGTCCACGCTTAAGTAATGACTCGCAGGATGATTCAGAAGGGACTGACGGGGATATTGCGGTACAAACCGCTCCCCCTGAATTAAAACGTCCACCCTTGTATGCTGTCGTCTTAATGAATGACGATTACACCCCTATGGACTTTGTAATTGAAATTTTACAACAATACTTTGCTTTGAATCTTGACCAAGCGACCCAAGTAATGCTAACTGTACATTATGAAGGGAAAGGTGTTGCAGGCGTTTATCCACGAGACATTGCGGAAACGAAAGCGAACCAAGTCAATAATTATGCTCGGTCTCAAGGTCATCCATTACTTTGCCAGATTGAGCCAAAAGATTAAGGGGATTACATGCTCAGTCGTCAATTAGAAGTATCCTTACGTTTGGCTGTCAGCATGGCTCGTCAAAAGAGACATGAGTTTCTCACGGTTGAACATTTATTGTTGGCTTTACTGGATAATGACTCTGCGGTAAATGCGCTGAAAGCATGTGGAGCAGACATTATCGTTCTTCGTAAAGAACTGGAAGAATATGTTGAGCAACACACCCCTAAATTAGGCGAACATAGCGATCAGGCGCCACATCCGACTGAAAGTTTTGACCGTATTCTGCAACGTGCAATTTTCCATGTGCAATCCAGCGGTGGTGATCGTACGGTTGAAGGTGCAGACATTCTTGTTGCGATGTATTCTGAACGTGATTCTTTCGCGGTTTACTTGCTTAAACGTCATCAAATTAACCGTTTAACATTAACTCAATATTTATCTCACGGCACACGTAAAGAAGACGTGCAGGCTGAAGAAGAAGTGGAAGAGCTGGATGGGGAAACCTCAAACTCTTCCAACGCCGGTCCACTCGATTTATATACCACCAATTTGAATGTGGAAGCGCAAAAAGGCAAAACAGATCCTTTGATCGGGCGCGAAAAAGAAATCGAACGTACGGCACAAATTTTATGCCGTCGTCGTAAAAACAATCCCTTGCTGGTTGGTGATCCGGGTGTGGGTAAGACATCGATTGCAGAAGGCTTGGCTTGGTTGATCGTTAACGGTAAAGCACCTAAGCCACTGGCCAATGCAGAAGTATATAGTCTGGACATTGGTGCACTGGTTGCAGGAACCAAATATCGCGGTGACTTTGAGAAGCGCCTGAAACAACTGCTGAATGCGTTGAAAAAGAAACCGGAAGCCGTGCTCTTTATTGATGAAATTCACATGATTATTGGCGCTGGCTCAAGTATGGGCAGCACCATGGATGCATCAAATTTAATTAAGCCGGCATTATCGAATGGAACTTTGCGTTGCATCGGTTCAACCACTTTTCAGGAATACCGTCAGGTGTTTGAAAAAGATCATGCACTGTCTCGCCGTTTCCAGAAAATTGATGTCAATGAACCTTCTATTCCAGAAACCATTGATATCTTGCGAGGCTTAAAATCCAAGTTTGAAGATTTTCATCACGTACAGTATGAAGATAAAGCTTTGGTTTCTGCAGTGGAGTTATCAGCCAAGTTTATTAATGACCGTTTCTTGCCAGACAAAGCAATTGATGTGATTGACGAGGCAGGGGCTCAACGCCGTTTGAAAGCTGAGCAAGATGATACGTTGATTACGGTTGAAAACATTGAAGATATCATCTCCAAGATTGCGCGTATTCCACCGAAAACCGTATCCAAAGATGATAAAACGGTGCTTTCCAACCTTGAGCGTGATCTTAAACGTGTGGTGTTTGGTCAGGATGAAGCGATTGAAGCATTGTCCTCAGCGATTAAATTATCACGTGCCGGCCTGAAATCACCGGATAAACCTGTCGGTAGCTTTGTTTTTGCAGGCCCAACCGGGGTAGGTAAAACTGAAGTAACCAAGCAATTGGCAAAATTGTTGGGCGTAGAGCTGGTCCGTTTCGATATGTCGGAATATATGGAGCGTCATGCAGTTTCACGTTTAATTGGTGCGCCTCCGGGATATGTGGGTTTCGATCAGGGTGGTTTGCTGACCGATGCGATTCATAAGAGTCCACATTGTGTATTGCTGCTGGATGAAATTGAAAAAGCGCATCCGGATGTATTCAACTTATTATTGCAAATTATGGATCATGGCTCCTTAACAGATAATAATGGTCGTAAGTCAGATTTCCGTAATGTGATTCTGGTACTCACTACCAATATCGGTGCGGAGAGCATTTCACGTGTCAGCATCGGTTTTAGAGAGCAAGACAACAGCAATGACAATCAGGAAGCGATGAAACGCGCATTCTCTCCAGAATTCCGTAACCGTCTGGATGGGGTGATCCAATTCAAGGCATTGCCAACCACAATTATTGAAAATGTCGTGGATAAATTCCTGACTGAACTTCAGGCACAGCTGGATGACAAAAAAGTCATTCTTGAAGTGGATAAGAGTGCACGTGAATGGATGGCTGAAAATGGCTATGACCGTTTGATGGGTGCTCGTCCAATGCAACGCCTGATTCAGGAACACCTGAAAAAACCGCTTGCTGAAATGATCCTCTTTGGTGAATTGGCAGAACATGGCGGTAATGTTGCGGTTTCTGTGAAGAAAGAAAATGGTAAAGCGGTCGGTCTTAAACTGGAAGTGTTTGAAGATCAAACAGCGGAACCAGCTTAATCAAGCCAATGAATAAAATAACCCGTGTTTGCACGGGTTATTTTATTTTACTTGCTCGCATTCTGATCCTTTCCTGAAGATAGAAAAACTGAAAATTTAAAATTATGGATATTCAACTGAATAAGGTTATTACCACATGCCTATTATTTTTAGTCACTGCTGTGATGGAGATTTTAGGCTGTTATTTCCCTTATCTGATTCTGAATCAAGGAAAATCCCATTGGTTATGGTTGCCTACGGCTTTGGCTTTGGCGGTATTTGTCTGGTTGCTGACTTTGCATCCTGCTGCCTCGGGGCGAATTTATGCAGCCTATGGCGGCATTTATATTTTTACCGCTTTAATGTGGCTACGTTTTGTTGATCATGTCACTCTGACACGTTGGGATATGCTAGGAGGATTGGTGGTCATACTGGGTGCGATGCTTATTATTTTACAGCCGCAAGGTTTGATACGTTAGTCAACTAACGTATCAAGATACTCTCTTAAAAAGAACATTCACTATTTTTAATTTTAAAGTCATAGTTTTTACTTTCTGATGACAACTTTAATTCAACATGGTAGGGATTGACACGCTGAAATTCGTTTTCAAACAATAAGCTGCAGTTTTGCAGGATATTTTTTCTCAGCAGTTTTTTGACTTCCTTATCCCCCACATCCTGAGCAAACTGGGCAAAATCAGGCGTGGTGATAATGCCTTCAATCTTTACTTCATTCGCGCTCATTTGGTACTTTTCCATCAACATGTTTTGATCGATCTGGAAAGGCAGGGTGCGCGAATCTTCATCACTGATTACATCTAAAATTTCATTTAGGGCTTTGCGGTCTTTAATTTTATAAGATGAATCCAGAATCTGCTTTTTAACAAAATATTGATCAAGTTCGGTGGCTTTGGCATGTGCGGTATTGAATATGAGAAAAGTACTGAAACAAAAAAATATTGTTTTAAATGGCATGATCATCATCACTTAAAATGTTTATGATCTAAATTAAACAATTTATAGGCATAAAAAAAGCACCCGAAGGTACTTTTTTAGAAAACTTTAGTTTGAAAATTTAATCTTGTTTTAAATTCTCGTTTAACAAGAATTCAACCAGCGCTTTTTGTGCATGCAGGCGGTTTTCAGCTTCATCCCAAACCACGGCATTTTTGTGGTCGAGCATGTTTTCTGAAATTTCTTCGCCGCGGTGAGCGGGTAAGCAGTGCATGAACAGGCAATCCGGGTGTGCAAGATCCATTAAACGCTCATTGACCTGATAATCAGCAAAGGCTTTTTCACGGATTTTTTGCTCTTCTTCCTGGCCCATGCTCGCCCAGACATCAGTCACGATCAGGTCGGCATTTACCGCTGCATCTTCAGCCGAATCGACAAGTTCGACACAATGCGCAAATTCGGTCAGGAATTTTTCTTGCGGCTCATAGCCTTTAGGCGCTGCAATTTTAAGTTTAAAGCCCCACATGTGCGCTGCTTCAATATAAGAGTTGCACATGTTATTGCCATCA
The DNA here is from genome assembly GCF_025377055.1 of Acinetobacter sp. T_3_1. NCBI lineage: Bacteria > Pseudomonadati > Pseudomonadota > Gammaproteobacteria > Moraxellales > Moraxellaceae > Acinetobacter > Acinetobacter sp. T_3_1. The sequence goes on from NZ_JACHVD010000001.1 coordinate 222,294, forward strand.
CCAATCCAGGCAACGGTTTTACCTTCAATTGAACCACGATGTTCGAGGTAAGTTTGCATGTCAGCCAATAATTGGCAAGGATGGTGATCATCTGTTAATGCATTGATTACAGGTACTTTTGAATAAGAAGCAAAACGCTCAACGATGTCATGGCCAAAAGTACGGATCATCACGATATCCAGCATGCTCGATATCACGCGTGCCGAATCTTCAACTGGCTCACCGCGACCAAGTTGGGAGTCGCGTGAAGAAAGGAAAATTGCGCTACCACCGAATTGACTCATGCCAGCTTCAAACGAAACACGTGTACGAGTACTGGATTTTTCAAAAATCATACCCATGACTTTACCAACGAAAGGTTGGAAAACTTCATTGTTATGCTGCTTACGCTTGAGTTCAATCCCGCGTTGCAAAATCTGGTTAAGTTCTAAAGTCGATAAATCACGTAAAGTCAGAAAGTGACGGAGAGCCATCATTTACTCCACAATAACCGCTGAAAAAATCATCAGCAATTAGTTGCTGGTTGGTTAAGAAAAAATACGGAATCGGCTAATATACTATATGCGAGACAAATTGCAAAAAATCTAATGAGGTTGATGACCTTCCAGGAAGCGATCTACACAATAAGTGATGTAATTGATGGTTTCTTGATCATTTTCACCGATTGGAACACCCATGAGTACGCACCATTCAATATTACGGATAATGCCAAAATACAGTTGAGCAGAATAAATCGGTTGTTTACATTGAATCATCCCGATTTCATCCGCTTTGGTTAGCGCATTGGCTATAGCAATTTGAATATGCTTTGGACCCTGTTCGTGAATGTAGAGGGCGAGTTGTGGGCTGCGCTGTGTCTGTTCAATGATTAAGCGAAGGAAGGCAGCATTCTCTGGAAGCATCAAGTGCTGTTTAACATTCATCAGGGTTTGAATTAAATAGGCACGAAGATCATCTTTGCCGTGTTCAAACGGGATGCAAATGTCTTTAAAAAACTGTTCCCGACGATAATCGCAAATCGCGGTGAATAGGCCTTCTTTATTGCCGAAAAATTTGTAGATTGACGCTTTGGAACCGCCTGCATGATTGACAATATCATCCAGAGACACAGCATCATAACCATGTTTCAAAAACAGCTCATTGGCACTGAGTAAAAGCGCCAGACATCGTTCATGACCACGTTTTGTTTGTGGTGTATCACGAGCGAGTGGTTCTAATTGAGCGAGTTCTTGCATATGGCGTATTGGCTTCAATAATTAAAAAATGAAATCAATTGCAATTATAGCAAAAATATGCACACATTTCTTGAAATAAAGGCGTTGTCTTATTTTGAAACAATTATGAAGAAACGAAATATTACTATAGTTTTGCTGAATATTTGACTAAAGTTATAGAGTAAAGATTCTAAATAGTCATGGTCACACAGGGGTTTATGGATATACTCAAACTTCGATAAATAAAGTGAAACTGTGGAAAGGAAGATGACACAACAAATGTCTGCAGGCTTAAGATTTAGACAAGCACTGGAAGTGGAAAAGCCATTACAAATTATCGGCACAGTGAATGCCTATGCAGCCATGATGGCAAAAGAAGTAGGTTATAAAGCCATTTATGTATCGGGCGCAGGAGTTGCCAACTATTCTTATGGCCTGCCTGACCTGGGTATGACCAGTTTGGACAATGTTCTGGAAGATGTGCGTCGTATTACCGAACGTGTCGATACGCCTCTACTTGTAGATATTGATACAGGGTGGGGCGGAGCATTTAATATTGCCCGTACCATTAAACAGATGATTGCGGCTGGTGCAGCAGCAGTGCATATTGAAGATCAGGTTGCACAAAAGCGTTGTGGTCACCGTCCAAACAAGGAAATCGTGTCACAGCAGGAAATGGTCGACCGCATTAAGGCGGCAGTGGATGCCAAAACCGATTCGAACTTTGTCGTGATGGCGCGTACCGATGCCTTGCAAAAAGAAGGTTTGCAAGCGGTAATTGACCGTGCATGTGCATGTGTGGAAGCGGGTGCAGATGCGATTTTTGCTGAGGCAATGACCGACATTACCATGTATAAAACTGTTTGCGATGCAGTAGGCGTGCCGGTATTGGCAAATATTACCGAATTTGGTGATACACCTTATTACACTGTAGACGAGTTGGGTGAGCAAGGCATTCGTATGGTGCTGTATCCACTGTCTGCGACACGTGCAATGCAGAAAGCGGCACTTGAAGTGATGCGTTCTATTCGTGAAAACGGTACGCAAGTGAATGTATTGGACAAGATGCAACAGCGTAAAGAGCTTTACGAGTTTCTTGATTATCATACGTTTGAGAACACTTTAGATAAACTGTTTAAATAAGTTTTTTAAATAAATAATTCAAAATGGAGAATTAAAAATGGCTGAAGGAAAAGTACTGACAGGTGCAGGATTACGTGGACAGGTTGCAGGTAAAACCGCACTTTCTACTGTTGGTAAGAGTGGCGCAGGCTTAACCTATCGTGGTTATGATGTGCAGGATCTGGCGGAAAATTGCCAATTTGAAGAAGTGGCTTATCTTATCTTCTTTGGTGAATTGCCAACGACTGAACAGCTTGCGGCTTATAAGGCCAAATTGAAATCTTTACGTCAGCTTCCACAAGCATTGAAAGAAGTATTGGAGCGCATTCCGGCAGATTCGCATCCGATGGATGTGATGCGTACCGGTGTATCCATGCTCGGCAACCTTGAAACTGAAAAATCTTTTGATGAGCAGCAAGATGTTGCCGACCGTATTTTGGCGACTTTACCTGCAATCATCTGCTATTGGTATCGTTATAGCCACGATGGCGTGCGCATTGAAGAAAATACCGATGATGATTCAATCGGTGCACAATTCCTGCACTTACTTCGTGGTGAAAAACCGAATGAACTGCATGAGCAGGTGATGAATGTATCGCTGATTCTTTATGCAGAGCATGAGTTTAACGCATCTACATTTACTGCGCGCGTGTGTGCATCGACCTTGTCTGATATGCACTCATGTATTACCGGTGCCATTGGTTCACTGCGTGGTCCATTACACGGCGGTGCCAATGAAGCAGCGATGGAAATGATTGAAAACTGGACCTCTCCAGAAGAAGCCGAACGCGAAATGCTGGGCAAGCTGGAGCGTAAAGAAAAGATCATGGGCTTTGGTCATGCCATTTATAAAGACAATGACCCGCGTAATGGCATCATCAAGATCTGGTCTGAGCGTCTGGCTAAAGATGTAGGTGATACCGTACTTTATCCGGTATCAGTACGCTGTGAAGAAGTGATGTGGCGCGAGAAGAAACTGTTCTGTAATGCAGACTTCTTCCATGCATCTGCTTACCACTTTATGGGGATTGCAACCAAACTGTTCACGCCAATCTTTGTGATGAGTCGTGTAACAGGCTGGGCAGCACATGTAATGGAACAGCGTGCAGACAACCGTATTATCCGTCCAAGCGCGGATTATACTGGTCCTGAACTGCGTAAAGTGGTTCCAATTGCAGAGCGTACTGCAGCTTAAGATAAAAGCATGAATAAAGCCTCGTAAGAGGCTTTATTTTTTTGCAGTCAGTAAAACCGGATCTTCAATGGTGTAACCTGTTTCAAAAGGAATGCCCAGGTATTTAACTACCGCTAGAATCTTCTGTTGTTGGGGAATCTTGTAGGCTTGGGATATGCTTAATCCGTAGCGATAAATGATTGCCTGATGGATCTGGCTTTTCAAGTTTTGACTGCTGAGCTGGTAGCTATAAGTATATTTCGGAATATATTGTTTCGGGTCATACCAGGATTTCTCTTTAGATGTGATTTTCTTTAACACCTGAATTTTGATGCCCGATTGAGGAAGTGGTGCAAGAGGGTTAAGCCGTTTTTTGATTTTTGCTATTTCCTTATCGAACTGCCGACTGTCTTGATCATAATCAATTTTCCTGGTTTTAGGATTGATATACAGCGAATTCACCTGAATCAGCTTTTCCGGGTATTTGGTGTTTTTAAACTGATAATAATAAAGCTGCGGCAGGCGACCACGACCATCCAGATAATGTTTAAGCAGATAGACTTTTTGCTCTTTGCTTTCATAGCCCAACACTTGAATATTTTGAGGTCCGCCTACGGTTGCAAAACAGGTGCAGGGCAGCAGTATCAGACTCAATGCGAAAGTTTTATTGTTAAACATGCTTAAATTCCCTGAATGAGTTGGGTGACTTCATCTGCAATATATTGAGTTAAAACCTCAAGGCGTTTTAATGGTGTACCCTCAATAAAATATTGAAAATTGTGAATTTTATTTAAATATAAAATTGAGGTGAAAAATGTGCCTTCAGGTTTACTTTGTGTTGCGCTACCGCCAGGTTTGAGTAAACCTGTGCAAGCCACAATAATATCGGCTTGAGTAAACAGATGTTTTCCTTGCCTTGCCATTGCTTCTGTGACTTCAGCAGATTCCGCGGTATATTTTTCTATCAGTTCAGCATCAATATGCAGGATATCAATCTTGATTGAGGGGTCATAACTGACCAGTCCACCCAGTAAAATCTCGGCGCCACTGTTTTTGCAAATAGAAAACTGACTGGAAAGATAGCCCGAGCTGGCACTTTCGATAAAAGCAATTTTTAACTGATGTGTTTCGAGCAAATCACAACATTGTTTTAGCATGGGTTTATCTCTCAACATAAATGCTATTTGTTCTGCTTTTTTATCTTTGGGTTACTTCACTTACATAGGATTAAAGACAGAAACCAATTTTTCATTTTTGGGTTTGTTTTTAAATCAGTATTCTTTGTGCTTCACTAGATGTTTTTCATAAATCAAAAAATGTTCAATATAAGATATTTTAAATCAGCACGGCCTCATTTAACTGATTTAATTCTTTTACCTTCTCGTAGGCAATCTCTCTACTTTTGAAAGGTCAAAAGTAGACAAAAACCTTTTGTTTCCCATACACGACATCCTTGTCGTGATGGGAAACGTGTGGCATCCATGCCACACTCGTGAAGCTGATATCGACTAAAATCTAATTTAATTTCAGCTTTACCAACAATTTTTAGTTTCTAAAATGATTTATGAAAGAAGTTTACTTTATCTCGATTGTTTTTAAATAAAAAGTTTATTTAGAATCTATAAATTATTTTCGATCTCTGGTAAACAAACCACAATAAAAAACCCGTCATAAAGACGGGTCTTTGAAACTGACTGAATTTATTGATCCAACGCAGGTGTTGCAGCAGCAATTGCAGCAGCAACAGCATCATCCTCAGTCTGAGCTTCATTATTTGATTTGGCCGGGGCTTCTGAAGCAGGTTTTGGTTCAGCTTTTGGTGCTTCAGGTTTAGCCGTTTCAGCCGCAGTTGGTTGAGGGGCTTCACGCACTTCACGACGAATGGTTGTCGTCGTATTTGGCGTTTCTTCACGTTCAACTTCTACTTGTGCTGGAACCTGGGTGTCATTATCTTCAACAGCTTCCAAAGGTACAGCTTGTGCAGGCTGATTCACTTGCTCGGTTTGCTCGGTTGTTTCAACCTGCTCTTGCTCATCTTCAGGGCTTTCTTTTTTTACACAGGCTGTTAAAAGTAAACTGATTGCAATAGCACCACAAAGTAAAAGTTTGTTATTCATAATCGCACAAAATAAAGCATTAATTGGATGTCGCCATTATAACAGCAAATACGAATTTAAAAATCCTATCAGCTTACCCTAATTTTTTATCGGAAATGCTGATAGAATAACCAATTGTTTATTGTTCTATGAATTGATGCGGAATGACTTTGCTTTATTGGTACAGAGTAAAGTAAAATCGCACAACATTGTAGGCCAATTTAGGCTCCATTGTACGAGAAACTTAATGACCCATTTTATTTTCGTTACTGGTGGTGTTGTATCATCACTAGGTAAAGGTATTTCAGCTGCATCTGTGGCTGCGCTTTTAGAAGCCCGTGGTTTAAAAGTGACCATGGTCAAAATGGATCCATACATTAATGTCGATCCAGGGACGATGAGTCCGTTCCAACACGGTGAAGTTTTTGTCACAGAGGATGGTGCTGAAACTGACTTAGACTTGGGTTATTACGAACGTTTCTTACGTCGTGCGAAAATGACCAAACTGAACAACTTCACATCAGGTCGAGTTTATCAGGACGTTTTAAATAAAGAACGTCGTGGTGACTATCTGGGTGGTACAGTTCAGGTTATTCCACATATTACCGATAATATTAAAGAACGTGTTCTTCGCGCTGGTGAAGGTTATGACGTTGCAATTGTGGAAATTGGCGGAACAGTAGGTGACATCGAATCTCTCCCATTCATGGAATCTGTACGTCAGTTAATGGTAGAACTTGGTCATAAACGCACCATGCTGATGCACTTGACTTTGCTTCCATACATCAAGTCAGCAGCAGAACTCAAAACCAAGCCGACCCAGCACTCTGTGAAAGAGCTGTTGTCTATTGGTATTCAACCTGACATCTTGATCTGCCGTACCGAGCATGATGTAGATGCAGATACAACCCGTAAAATTGCACTATTCACTAACGTGGAAGCGCGTGCGGTTGTGGTCTGTAAAGATGCACGTACTATTTATCAAATCCCGCGCACTTTCTATGAACAGGATGTTGATGATTTAATTTGTGAACGTTTTGGTTATAACGACCTGCCCGAAGCGGATCTTTCTGACTGGGACAATGTTGTAGAAGCTTTATTAAACCCTGAATACACAGTACGTGTTGCAATGGTTGGTAAATATGTTGAGCTTCCAGATGCATATAAATCTGTGAACGAAGCGCTGCTTCATGCGGGCATTAAAAACCGCGTCAAAGTCCAAATTGACTATGTCAATGCTGAAGATCTTGAAAGCCAAGATGTAAATGAAGCGCTTAAAGATGCAGATGCCATTCTGGTTCCAGGCGGTTTTGGTGAGCGTGGCACTGAAGGCAAAATGCTGGCAATCAAATATGCACGTGAAAACGGTATACCATTCCTGGGTATCTGTTTAGGTATGCAGTTGGCAGTGATCGAATACGCGCGTAACGTAGCGGGTATCACTGATGCATCTTCAACAGAATTCAACCGTTCAACCAAATCACCGTTGATTGGTCTGATCACTGAATGGCTGGATGAGCGCGGTGAAGTTCAACAGCGTTCTGTAGATTCTGATCTTGGCGGCACCATGCGTCTAGGTGCGCAAAAATCTGAACTGGTTGCAGGTACAAAAACTGCAGAAGTGTATGGTTCGAATGAAATTATCGAACGTCACCGTCACCGTTACGAAATGAACAACCGTTTCATTCCTGCTCTAGAAGAGAAAGGCATGAAGATTTCAGGTTATTCACCAGTACAACATTTGGTAGAAACAGTTGAAATTCCTCAACATCCTTGGTTTATTGCTGTACAATTCCACCCGGAATTTACAAGTTCACCACGTGATGGGCATCCGTTATTTGCCAGCTTTATTGATGCTGCGAAAAAACAGTACCAAAAAACCAAATAATGGCTGGGCAAGACTAAACTAGGAAAGTTTAAATGTCGCAATTAAAACCACAAGAAATTGTACGTTTAGGCGATATACAAATGGCAAATCACTTGCCATTTGTATTATTCGGCGGAATGAATGTACTTGAGTCAAAAGACCTTGCTTTTGAAATTGCAGAAACTTATGTGGATATCTGCAAGCGTCTGGAAATTCCTTACGTGTTTAAGGCAAGTTTTGATAAAGCCAACCGTTCAAGCTTGAACTCTTTCCGTGGCCCAGGCTTGGAAAAAGGGATCGAGTGGTTAGCGGACATTAAAAAACACTTCAATGTACCCATCATTACCGATGTACATGAACCTTACCAGGCCGCGCCTGTGGCTGAAGTGGCGGACATTATCCAGCTTCCGGCATTCCTGAGCCGTCAGACTGACCTGGTTGAAGCCATGGCAAAAACCCAAGCCATCATTAACATCAAAAAAGCCCAGTTCCTGGCACCACACGAAATGCGTCATATTCTGCATAAGTGTCTGGAAGCCGGAAATGACAAGCTGATTCTTTGTGAACGCGGTTCGGCATTTGGCTATAACAACCTGGTTGTAGACATGCTGGGCTTCGACATCATGAAAGAAATGAATGTGCCGGTATTCTTCGATGTGACCCATGCGCTGCAAACGCCGGGCGGTCGTGCTGATTCTGCGGGCGGTCGCCGTGCGCAAATTACCACTTTGGCTCGTGCGGGTATGGCCACTGGTCTTGCCGGTTTATTCCTGGAAGCTCATCCAGATCCTGAACATGCCAAATGTGATGGTCCTTGCGCACTTCGTATGTCGCAACTTGAGCCATTCCTGGCGCAGCTGAAAGAATTGGATACCTTGGTCAAAGGTTTCAAAAAGCTGGATACACACTAAATTATATACACCTTGATGCCTTCTAAAGCATCGCGTTATTCATCAACTGAGGAATTGTTCATGAGTCAAATCGTTGACATTCGTGCACGTGAAATTTTGGACTCTCGTGGTAACCCAACCATCGAAGCAGACGTAATCTTGGCATCTGGCGTAGTTGGCCGTGCATGTGCACCATCGGGTGCTTCAACTGGTTCTCGTGAAGCTTTAGAACTTCGTGACGGTGATAAATCACGTTACTTGGGTAAAGGCGTTAAAACTGCTGTTAACAACGTTAACACAGTAATTCGTGATGCATTATTGGGTAAATCAGTCTTTGAACAAAAAGACATTGATAACACCATGATCGCGCTTGACGGTACGGAGAACAAAGAAAAACTAGGTGCAAACGCAACTCTAGCGGTATCTTTGGCTGCTGCACGTGCTGCTGCTGACGAAAAGAAAATTCCGCTTTTCCAATATATCGCAGACCTTCGTAACAACAGCATTTTAACCATGCCTGTTCCAATGATGAACATCCTGAACGGTGGTTCACATGCGGACAACAACGTTGACATTCAAGAGTTTATGATTGAGCCAGTGGGCTTTACTTCATTCTCTGAAGCGCTTCGCGCGGGTGCTGAAATTTTCCATTCTTTAAAATCAGTTTTAAAGAAACAAGGTTTAAACACTGCAGTAGGTGATGAAGGCGGTTTCGCGCCAAACCTTCGCTCAAACGAAGAAGCAATCACGGTTATTCTTGAAGCAATTGAAAAAACTGGCTACAAAGCGGGTTCTGACATCATGCTTGCGCTTGACTGTGCATCTTCAGAATTCTACAAAAATGGTCAATACATTCTTGCTGGTGAAGGCAACAAAGCATTCACAAGCAACCAGTTCTCTGACTACCTTGCGGGTCTTGTAAACCAATACCCAATCATCTCGATTGAAGATGGTCTGGACGAATCTGACTGGGAAGGCTGGTCTTATCTGACTTCTATCCTTGGCGACAAAATCCAGTTGGTAGGTGATGACCTGTTCGTAACTAATCCTAAGATTCTGCAACGCGGTATCAACGAGAAGGTTGCTAACTCAATCCTGATCAAATACAACCAGATCGGTACCTTGACTGAAACGCTTGATGCCATCTACCTTGCTAAGGCAAATGGTTACTCTACAGTAATTTCTCACCGTTCAGGTGAAACTGAAGATTCGACTATTGCGGATCTTGCAGTAGGTACAGCAGCGGGTCAAATCAAGACAGGTTCACTTTGCCGTTCTGACCGTGTAGCAAAATATAACCAATTACTTCGTATTGAAGAATTGACGAATGCTGCATATCGCGGTAAAGCTGAGTTCAAAGGTTTGAACTAAGCACATATCATGCTATCTCTATTCAATGTATTTGACTCCAAAGTGAGTAAAGCATTATTGGGCCTTGCGATCATTTTGATCGCAGGGTTTCAGTACTTATTCTGGTTTGGTGAAGGTGGTTACCATGACCATCAAAAACTGGCACAAAAAATTCAACAACAAACAGAATTAAATACGGAACTCAAAGAACGTAACCGGGTTCTGGCTGCTGAAGTCTATGACTTGAAAAATGGTATTGAAGCCATTGAAGAGCATGCGCGTTTAGACCTGGGCTTGATCAAGCCACATGAAACTTTTGTGCAAATGAGCACCATTGGTACTCACTATAAACCGATTTATATTGACCCCAATGCCAAAGTTGATTTAAGAACCAATGAAAATGACACTGGAGCACCCGTAGAAAGTGCACCATAAAATTTGGGCAGTGATTCCTGCCGCTGGTTCCGGAAGCCGTTTTTCTAAAACTGAACTTAAACAATATCAACAGATTCAAGGTCGAACCGTACTTGAACATACCGTTGCACGTCTGAACCAGTTGCCGCTGGCAGGTTATGTTCTTGCTATTGGGGCACGGGACGATGTGGCAAAAACCTTAACATTCTCCCATCCTGAAAAGGCCCATTTTTGTCCGGGCGGTGCAGAGCGGGTGAATTCGGTTCTCAATGCTTTAAGCTATCTTGAAGCATTTGCAGCTGCAGAGGATTGGGTGTTTGTCCATGATGCCGCACGTCCTTGTGTGACCCAAGACTGCTTGCAGCGTTTGGTGAATACGGCCATTCAGGACAATTGCAGCGCGATTTTGGCAATTCCCGTGCGTGACACTTTAAAATATGTGGCACAGGACAATGCGATTGCGAAGACAGTCAGCCGTGACCATTTATGGCAAGCTCAGACCCCCCAAATTTCAAGATTAGGCATCTTAAAGCATGCGATTGAAAAAGCCTTGCAGGATAGCATGACCATTACCGATGAAGCCAGTGCTTTGGAATACGTGGGGGAGCAGGTGAAAGTGGTACAGGGCCGATCAGATAATATTAAAATTACTTATGCCGATGATCTGGAGTTGGCACGTTTAATCTTGGTCTCCCAGCAAGCAGTTTAAAGTCTACAAGATAAAAATGCAGAAATATGGGACTTAATGATGTTATTTAAACACTTTAAACTTATAATTTGCGCTGTCTCTAGCTTGTTCAAATATTTCAAATGATACCATCCCCCCAGTATCGTTTTTTACGTCACTCATTACGTGATGGTAGAAGCATTAAACATGACTCATCCAGATGGGCCAAACTGCACCTGGATCCGTGGCTGCTTGCATTTCTGTTATTGAATTCAATGCTGGGATTAATGGTGGTTTATAGTGCCACCATGCAGGATAGCAGTATGGTAATCCGCCAGGCGACCAGTTTTGGTGTAGGCTTTATCATCATGTTTCTTTGCGCCCAGGTTCCGCCAAAAGTTTACCAGGCGGTGAGTCCATATTTCTATGTGTTGGGCATGGTGCTCTTGGCATTGGTTCTGGTGATTGGCGATACGCGTTTAGGGGCAAAGCGTTGGCTGACCGTTCCGGGCATTGGCAGTATGCAGCCCAGTGAAATCATGAAGTTTGCCATGCCGCTGATGATGGCCTGGTATTTCTCGCGTCGTGCATTTCCACCTACATTCCTGCAAATTGTGACTGGACTCATTTTGATGATGATTCCGTTTGTAATGGTGGCACTGCAACCCGACTTGAATATTGGTTTGATTATTCCCGGTGTTTTTGTCTTGTTTCTGTGTGGCATGTCCTGGCGTTTGATTTTGGGGGCACTCACGGCTTTGGCGGTTGCGGCACCGGTTTTGTGGATGTTTGTACTACAAACCTATCAAAAGAAACGTATCTTGACCTTGTTTGATCCTGAGTCGGATGCTTTGGGGGCAGGCTGGAACATCATCCAGTCCAAAATTGCCATTGGTTCCGGCGGTTTAACCGGGAAAGGATATTTGACCGGCACTCAGTCGCATTTAGGCTACTTACCCGAACACCATACCGACTTCATTATGTCAGCCTATGCTGAAGAATATGGTTTTATCGGGGTGTTTTTATTATTTAGCCTGTTTGCTGCAATTATTATTCGTTGCTTGATGATTGGCTTGAACAGCTTTCATAATTTTGGACGATTGTATGCGGGTGCGATAGGATTGACATTCTTCTTCTTTGTATTTTTAAACTCAGGGATGGCCAGCGGAATTTTACCTGTGACTGGAGACCCATTGCCACTGATGAGTTATGGGGGGTCGGCCGTCATTTCCTTACTGGCGAGTATGGGGATTGTGATGTCGATCCATACCCATCGTTGATGAAGATATTGAAAAGCTAGATGTGATCTGGCTTTTTTATTTTTGGGGAAAATAAATGGATTTATTTGAACAATCTTTGCTGATGATGGATGAGCTAAATAGGGAACTGGAAAATTCTGAATTAATGGATGGGCTTATTCGATTAGATCTGGTCTATCAGTGCTGTTATATTTCAATGGAACATGGTGTGGCTGTTCAGTCATTATTAAAAGAAAAACTTTATACATCAGCACTTGCATTGTTTCGTATTCAATTTGAGTCTGTTGTGCGGGCATACTGGGTATTACTTAGGGCATCCAATGAGCAAATTTTGAAAATGCAGACTTTAAATGTGAGTGAGCTTTTTAAAAATGAAAAAATGCCAATGGTTTCCGAAATGATTGAACAGTTGAAAAATATAGAGGAAATAAAAAGTATAGCTTTGCAATTTGAAGAGTTTAAATTTTATTCATTAAAGCATCTCAACTCTATCGTTCATACGGGGAAACATTCGATTATAAGAAACGCAGTTGGTTTGACTCAAAAACAATCTTCTGATGTCATGAAACAATCAAATGGCTTTATTTCGATGGCAGCACAGATATTATTGCGGCACGCAGGAAAGGAAAAATGGATTCATATGCTTCATGCTAAATACCGGGAATGCTTTCAGATGGAAGAAGACATTAGGCCAGAAGAGAAGCAGAGAATTGATGCAATGTATAAAAGGCATGATTAAAAAAACCCGCAATTGCGGGTTTTTTATCATTTCTTGGTCATTAGGTGAGGAGCCAGGTGTAATAACCCCAGATCATCAATGGCCATGCGATATATGGACTAAATAGCCATTTCCACAGCCAGAACTTTGGCAGAAATCCTACGCCGTAAATAAATCCACCTGAAATGCCAATCATGATCATCATTAATGCACTGTGGTTATAGTGACCATTGGCATCCAGCATGAGGGCAGGGTGAATTAATAGCACGGTAGCGAGTGGCAATGCCATCAAAAATGAAATTGCCATTACAAATTTATTTGGCTTGCTTTCTTCTGCTGTCATTGCGATTTCCGTCATTTTTTATTCCTCATCCAAATCTTGATGATGTTCGATATAGAGGGCACTTAATACGCCTGCAAAGCACGCCATTAAAATCCCGAGAATCCATGCGAAATACCACATAATTTTATCTCCTAAAACACAGCCTTAGTACAGGCTGTGTGAATTCTCTTGAATATGTTTCTTGGTAATCACGCCCCACATTTTATAGTAACACCAAGTGGTGTAGCTCAAAATGATTGGAACAAAAATACAGGCCGCAACAGTCATTACAGTCAGTGTATTTTTACTTGATACCGCATCCCACATGGTCAAGCTGGCAACAGGATTGATGCTTGAAGGCATAAGGAATGGGAACAACGCAAAACCTGCAGTTAAAATTGCCCCAATGACCATGAGCGATGTGCCCAGGAAGCTTAAACCGGCTTTGGCTTTCGCAGCAGCTGCAATCACAATCAGGCTACCCAGGATTGCCATGATCGGTGCAATCATGGTGATTGGATAAGCCGAGTAGTTATTCATCCAGCCATGGTTACCATTGGTAATGACTTCTTTGGCAAGAGGGTTGGCTACAGCGTTCGTGTCAAATGGTTGGGCTAAAGTATAGCCTTCAATATTACCGAAGTATAACCATGCACCAGCGCCCAGGAAGCAGACCAGGAACACCACACCCATCAATTGAGTTGCTTTGGCAGAACGTGCATGCAAGTCGCCATCGGTACGAAGCATCAACCAGGCACCACCATGCGCACTCAGCATGGATAAGCTGACGATACCGCAAACCAGGGCAAATGGGTTAAGTAAGGCAAAGAAGCTACCCGTATAAGTTGAACGTACGGTTTCATCTAAAGTAAACGGTACACCCAGGAACATATTACCGAAGGCAACACCGAAGACTAAAGCAGGAACTGCACCACCAACAGCCAAACCCCAGTCCCAAGAGTTACGCCATTTTTTGTTCTCAAGTTTAGAGCGATAGTCAAAACCCACAGGTCTTAAGAACAGGGCGAACAGTACCAGTAAGAGTGCCCAGTACATGCCGGAGAATGCGGTTGCATAAACCATTGGCCATGCAGCGAACAGTGCACCACCAGCCGTAATGAACCAGACCTGGTTGCCGTCCCAGTGCGGGGCAATGGTATTGATTGCCGCACGACGTTCTTCATCGTTTTTGCCCACGAATGGCATGATTGCCATAGAGCCCATATCGAAGCCATCGGTGAGGGCAAAGCCAATCAGTAGTACACCTACCAAAACCCACCAGATTATTTTGAGTAATTCATATTCGATCATGATTGAGCCTCCGCAGCAGCGTGGTTTTGATCAGCGCCTTTTTCAAAGTGGTATTTACCAGTATGTAAAGAACTTGGACCTAAGCGAGCGAATTTGATCATCAAGTACATTTCTATAATTAGAAGTACTGTATAGAACGCTGCAAGTGCCAGGATTGAACCCCAAATATCACCAGTGCTTAAGCTTGAAGCAGAAAGATGTGTAGGTAGAACCTCACCAATTGTCCATGGTTGACGACCACCTTCAGCTACATACCAGCCAGTTTGTGTAGCAATCCATGGTAATGGTAAGCCGTAAAGCGCAAATTTAAGTAACCAAGGTTTGCTTTCTGCATTACGTTTAGCGACTGCAAAAGTTGCAAGGACAAACAGAAGCAGCATCAAGAAACCAGAAGCGACCATGGCACGGAACGAGAAGAACAGGGCAGTTACGTTAGGAACAGTATCTTTGGTTGCTGCTTTGATTTGCTCTTCAGAAGCATCTACTACATTTGGTGTGTATTTTTTAAGAAGTAAGCCATAGCCCAAGTCTTTCTGATTTTCTTTGAACGAAGCCATAAGTGCTGGTGAGCGGTCGCCTGCACGAAGTTTTTCAAGTTCGGCATATGCAGTCATACCATTACGGATACGAAGCTCATGTTGAACCATCAGGTCTTTCAGGCCAGTTACTTCTTTATCAAGCGAACGTGTTGCAATGATACCCATCACATATGGAATTTTGATGGCGTAGTCAGTGCGTTGTTCTTCCCGATTTGGAATACCAAACAATGTAAATGGAGCAGGTGCCGGGTGAGTTTCCCATTCTGCTTCAATTGCAGCCAATTTGGTTTTTTGTACATCGCCCAGTTCATAACCTGACTCATCGCCAAGCAGAATCACTGAAAGTGTAGAGGCCAGACCAAAGATTGCAGCAATTGCAAAAGAACGGCGTGCAAAAGGCAAGTCACGTTTTTTGAGCAAGTAGTAGCTTGAAATGGCCAAAACGAACACTGCGCCAGTCACATAACCTGAAGATACGGTATGAACAAATTTAACCTGAGCCACCGGGTTGAAAATCAGTGCACCAAAGTCAACCAGCTCCATACGCATGGTTTCAAAGTTGAACGCTGCACCTACTGGGTTTTGCATCCAGCCATTGGCGACTAAAATCCAGAGTGCCGACATGTTGGAGCCAAGTGCAACCAGCCAGGTCACGCCTAAGTGCTGAACTTTAGAAAGCCGGTCCCAGCCGAAGAAGAATAGACCAATAAAAGTCGACTCCAGGAAAAACGCCATTAATCCTTCAATAGCGAGTGGCGCACCAAAAATGTCACCGACATAATGTGAATAGTACGCCCAGTTTGTACCAAACTGGAACTCCATGGTTAAGCCTGTGGTTACACCTAAGGCAAAGTTAATACCAAAAAGTTTTCCCCAGAATTTGGTCATGTCCTTATAAATTTCTTTGCCAGAAATCACATAGGTGGTTTCCATAATGGCAAGAATAAAAGCCAGACCAAGAGTAAGAGGTACAAATATAAAGTGATACAACGCGGTCATTGCAAATTGGAACCGCGAAAGATCGACCACGCTTTCAGAAATCATCAACGTGTCTCCTTGATTTGGGAAGGGCTGCCAGCAATATGCTCGGCAACTTGAGTGTCAAAATTTTGAGGAATAGTAGGGGCGTCGAACCAGATTTGTTTAATCATCATTAAGAGCACAATCTTGATTATTAATATGATTGCAATCTCTCGGACTAATCGCTGGTTGAAATCTTTGGGTATTAAGCTCATGCAAATAAGCCTATTTTCTTAAACTTAATATGTATTATTAAACAAAAAATAACTAAAAATAAATAGATTGAACAGTTAAAATAAAAATATATTATTTAATTGATTAAAAACAACAAGATATATTGGTTGGATGTTAAAAAATAAACTAAATTTTCATGGTTTTGAAGTTGAGTAAATTGCTTTGTATTCTATTTTTAATCCTGACTAAAATGCTTGTATTTAAATTGTTAAATCTGACTAAAATACTTATATTTAATTTTAAAATTCCTAAAAAATTATATTTGGATCTGATGCACTTGAATTAATAAATGAGATTAATTTTTATTTATATTTGCGAGTCGAATATCATTAATGAATGATTATAAAGTGGCTGTGACCAGATGTTGAGATAGACATGTTTGCAATCCAAACATACAAAAAAGACCGCTGTTATAGCGGTCTCTTAATGGATGTCTAGATTAGAAGTTATATTCCATACCTAGACCGAATACAGTCATAGTGTCATCTTTGCCCACACCAGTTTCCCAGTCACGTTCTTGTGATGCTACTACGCCATACATGCGTGCTTGTTTGTTGAAGTGATAGTCTACACCAAGACCATACTGGTCGATGGTACGGTCTTTTACGCCTGTAGCTGTTGTTTCAGCAGTAATGTATTCAGCTTTAACTGTCCATGGAGTATCAGCAAACTTATAAGCTGCTGTAATACCCATTGCTTGTTCTTCAAGAGAAGCTGCTTCAGGTTTTAAGTTCTTAGCTGGATTTGAGCCTTTTTCTACTGTAGCTGCTAGAACTGTAGCTGACGGAGAGTCAGAAAGTTCAGCCTGTTGCCATAAAGCACCCAAAGTTAAACCTGGTAGGCCAGCAGCTTTAAAGTTATAAGAACCAGTTACACGTACCGCATCTGATTCAACATCTTTTAGACTATAAGCGTTATAGTCACCTTGAACACCCATATTAGCTGCAACAGCTAGAGCAAGACCAAGGTCTTTATTGTCATAGCTTAAAGAGGTTGAAACTGCATCACCAAAGCCATCACGTTTTTCTGTTGTATATTGAGAAGCCGTGTTTTCACCTTGTTGTGCCATGATGCTGAATTGAACGCCGCCAAGCAATTTCTTGTCTGTTTCAAAACCGATTACGTTTTTAAGACGCTCTTCACCATGCAACACTTTAGTCATATCAAGACGAGTATGGTCGTTGAAAATGTCTTGTGCACTACCTGCAGAAGTTTTGAAGTAAGAGTCATATTGGCCAGCTTTTAGTGTACCGATACCCGCCCATTTCAAACCTAGGAAACGGTTACGCGCGCTCCAGTCAGTGTCTGAACCTTCACCATCAGTAGAAACTGCCCATTCTGCTTGATATACAGCAGACAGGTTGTCTGTTAATTTTTCTTCGCCTTTAACACCAAGACGTGAAGCATGAGAGCTTACTTCAGAAACATCGTTACCTTTGAAATCGTAGTTATCAACTTGGTCTATAGAAACATTTAGCTTACCGTACAAAGTTGGTGCTGCTTGCGCTGCACTGATGCTTAAGGTTGCTACTGTAGCAGCGAGAAGCAATTTTTTCATTGAAGTTTCTCCAAAAAACACTTTTATGGGGCGGTTGCCCTGTTGACTCTTTTTATAGTTTGCTTGTGTACAAAAATTTACAAAAGCTCACCAACTTGCTAAGCAGTATCTGCAAACTTTGTGACAGAGAAGTGAAAGCTATATGACATTTTGATGACGATAGGTATTGATAAATTAAATATTATTTATTGTTTTTCAGAGATTTAATTTTTATTTATAATTTGAAAGATAGATTGATGTATTCCCGGACATAAAAAATGGAGCAAAAGCTCCATTTTTGACAAGTTAAAATTCTAGTGAATTTTAAAGTTCAGCTTTAATTTTTTCAGCCAGGACTTTAATTCTTTCCTGGTCACCCATACACAATGCGTGTTTTCCAAGCTCATGAACCGAACTTGGAATGAGGTGAAAATGTACATGCGGAACCGTTTGACCAGCAGATGCGCCTGAAAGTTGCATCAGTACAATCCCTTGAACATCAAGTGCTACTTTCATAGCCTGTGCAATTTTTTGCACAATTTGAATAGTATAGGCAGCGGCGTCAGGGGGCAGATCGAGCAAGGTAATTGCAGGTGTTTTCGGGACGACCAATGTATGACCTTCTGCCTGAGGCATGATGTCCATAAAAGCCAGAACCTGTTCGTCTTCGTACACTTTTATTGCAGGCAGTTCATTACGGATAATTCGTGCAAAAATATTTTGATCATCGTAAAGCATGTCGAGTCCTTGAAAGTAATTGGGTACTGTAATTATTTACAGTTCAATTCTTTCTGACGATCTTTGATGGCGTCAAGTCGTTGTTGCTCTTTTTCTGAAAATTTTGGCTTGGTTGTATAGCAATTGTCATTGCCAAACTTGGCCTTGGCTTCAGGGTCTTTAAAGCAAAAACCTTTAGAGGCATAAATGACATCGTGGTCATTTTTTAATTTTTGGCACTCTTGCTCTGCTGTCGCTGCAAAAGCATTCGCCCCAAAGAAAGTGATAAAACTAGCCAAAACTGCAACACTAAGCTTGGTCATGAGGGTTTCCTCTGTGAGAACATTGTGTAGAACGTTTCTACACAATATTAGGTTTATTTATTATTATTCAATGGCGAGTAATTACTCAAGTGTAATTTTACTCCAAGACTCATACATTTTCACAGCACTAGAAAAGTCACTGTCTTTTTCTGCTAAATTGCTGGCTGCCTGAATCAGGCTTTGGGTTAAGGCAATCACTGGCGCTGACAGTTTAGCATCACGTACCAGGTCTAATGCAATCCCTGTATCTTTGGCTAATAGCGGCAGGGCAAAGGTCAGCGGGAATTCGCGGTTTAGTACCCGCTGCGGTAACACGGTTTCAGTCACGCCACTTTTACCGCTGGAGGCATTAATACAGTCTAAAGCTTCATGCAGATTTACCCCATGCGCTTTTAATGTGGTAAAACCTTCAGCCACTGAGCAGAGATTGACGGCCAGGAGCATATTGTTGACAGCTTTGACTGCGAAACCTGCACCTGAGTCGCCAACATGTTTAATCAGTTTCCCAAAGGCTTGAATTGCAAGCAGGGCTTTTTCAAAAGCAGCAGCTTCACCACCAATCATCACGGTTAAAGTACCATTTTCTGCACCAATGGTTTGTCCGCTCACTGGAGCATCAAGAAAATCAACCTCTGAGGCTTTTAGCTGCTGGCTCAGCTTTTTCGCAGATTCAGGAACACCACTGGTGCAATCGACCCATACCGCGCCCGATTTAATCTGAACCGTTGCAATGAGGTCTTCGACTTCCTGGCTGGTTGGCAGGCAAGAGAAAATGATATCGGCCTGAACGGCTTGCTCGAGTTCTACGGCTTGCGTGCCATATTCAGTTGCATGCTGCTTGGCTTTTTCGAAATTACGGTTCCATACATAGACCGTATCAAAATGTTGAGGTAAATGTGCTGCCATGCGGTAACCCATTGCGCCCAAGCCGATAAATGCAACTGACTGAATCATGATGTTTCCTTTATATTTTGCTCGATCTCTGTTTTAACCAGGTGGTCATGAAAGGCCAGAACTCGTTGGCACTGGACTGGCTAGACATAAGTCCCAGATGACCGCCGGGAATAAGAGTAAACGTGACATCCTTGCTATTTGTCAATCCAATTAAAGGCTTAACAGCATCTTCAGAAACAATCTGATCGCTACGACCCGCACCCACCAGTAAAGAGCACTCTATATTTTTTAATTCGATATGTTTATCTTGTAAGGTAATAACACCGTTTTTAAGCGGATTTTGTAGCCAGACATTGAAAATCATGTCCTGATTGATACCGCCAGGGTAATCAATCATCTGGTTCAGGAAATTGCCCATGGTGGCATGTTCGTACAAAGCTTGCGGGTTGTCGAGGTTGGCTAAAAGCTGCTTTTGGCTTTGTATCCATCCCACCGGGTCAATCATTTTAAATCCGAGCGCGTTAAGTATGCCTGGGCTATGAATCAGATGCTTGGGTATGGTGCCCGAATAAATCTTGTTTTGCAGGGCTTTATTTTTGGCAATCAGTTGATTGGCCTTTTGAAAAAGCTTGCCGGTACGACCCGAGGCATGACTGTCTACCGGACTGCCCAATACCATTAAATTCTTGACGTGGTTTGGTTTGTGCAATGCGCAATACAGCATGACAAATACACCGGCCATGCTCCAGCCATGCAGTGAAATCTGATCACTATGCGAGTGAGTCCGGATCTGGTCTATACAATGCGGAATGGCATCGTCAATAAATGACATGAAATTGAGAAAGCGATCTTTGTAGTTATATCGACCCCATTCCATTAAATAGACATCAAAGCCACTGTGCTGAAAGTGTTTGACCAATGAGCGGTAAGGATACAGATCGTAAATGGCCATGTTGATTGCAAGAGGAGCAACAAAAACTAGGGGTTCTTGATATTGCTTATCTGGCGAGGCGTAATAGCGCACCCGGGTCTGTTTGTACTTTGCAATGACTTCATAGGGTGTGGTTTGTGATAAAATCAGTGATTTGGAATTGAACAAAGTCGTCGACAGGTTTTTGAGTTTGCTTTTGTGTTTTGCAATTTTATTTTTAACTTGAATCATTGCTGTGAGTACGAATATCTAGGTGAATTGATCGAAGTGTAGGCGATATTTATGCATTATACCTTGACCTTAAATGCCATAGGCGCTCAAAATGTTGGCAATTATTAGCAAAGGCACCAGGACTGGGTAGCAAAGATGAGCCAACAAGACGACCTTGAATACCAATTAGATACTTTAGCCATTCGTACAGGTCATACACGTAGCTTTGAAGGTGAGCATGGCGAGCCAATCTTCCTGACATCTTCATTTGTCTATGAAAATGCAGCAGAAGCAGCAGCAAAGTTTTCTGGTCAGGAACCTGGCAACATTTATTCGCGCTTTACCAATCCGACCGTGGCGATGTTTGAAAAGCGTTTGGCTGCCCTGGAAGGTGCAGAACGTGCGGTGGCAACCAGCTCTGGTATGGCTGCGATTATGGCTGTGGCCATGTCATATCTGAAAATGGGTGATCATGTCATCTGTTCACGTGCTGTGTTTGGTTCAACGGTTTCTTTATTTGAAAAGTATGTGGCTAAATTTGGTGTAAGCGTCGATTTTGTTGATTTGACAGATGTGCAGGCATGGAAAAATGCCATCAAACCTGAAACAAAATTACTGTTTGTCGAATCTCCATCCAATCCACTGGCTGAGGTTGCAGATGTACAGGCACTGGCAGATATTGCCCATGCCAATGGTGCATTGCTGGCGATTGATAACAGCTTCTGTACCCCGGTTTTACAACAGCCAATCAAATTTGGTGCTGACCTGGTGATTTACTCGGCAACCAAATATCTGGATGGTCAAGGCCGTGCCTTGGGTGGTGCAGTTGTGGGTAATCACACACTGCTTGAAGAAGTGTTTGGTTATGTGCGTACCACCGGCCCGTCAATGAGCCCATTTAATGCCTGGGTTTTCTTGAAAGGCCTGGAAACACTGCGTTTACGTATGCGTGAACATTCAGCAAGTGCACAAAAACTGGCTGAATTTTTAAATCAGCACGACAAAGTTGAAAAAGTGTATTACGCTGGTTTGCCTTCACATGTCGGCCATGAGCTTGCAGCTAAACAGCAAAGCGGTTTTGGCGGTATTGTATCGTTTGAAGTCAAAGGCGGACGTGAAGGGGCCTGGACAGTCATCGACAATACCCAGTTTATTTCAATTACCGGCAACCTGGGTGACGTAAAATCCACCATTACCCATCCGGCAACCACGACTCACGGTAAGCTTTCACCAGAAGCCAAGGAAGCTGCAGGGATTCGTGAAGGATTAATCCGTGTTTCTGTGGGTCTGGAAGATATTGATGATATTATTCGTGATTTAAGTCGCGGTTTAGATTTAATTTAATTTTTATCTCATTTTTAAGTTTTGTGTTCGGAGTATTTTATGAACATTAACATGTTGATGCAGCAAGCACAGCGCATGCAAAAAGATATGGAAGCCAACGTTAAAAAGGCCAAAGAACAGCTTGCGCAAACTGAAGTCCATGCTGAAGCAGGCGGTGGTCTGGTAAAAGTCACCATGACTTGCCGTAACGTGGTAAAACGTATCGAAATCAGCCCTGAATTGCTGCAAGATGATGCCGACATGATTGAAGACCTAATCGCGGCTGCAATGAATGATGCTGCACGTCAGGCCGAAGCCATTTCCGAAGAAAAAATGAAGGCGGCTAATGCTGGTATGGGCTTGCCACCAGGCCTTTCCGGTTTATTCTAAGGAATACATCCAGTGTTTAGTGATCGATTTGATCAACTGGTTCAAGCCTTACGGATTTTGCCAAGTGTTGGGCCGAAATCGGCTCAGCGCATGGCATTACACCTGATCATGAAAAACCGGGAAGGTGCCGTGGGTCTGGCTCATGCTTTAAATGAAGCCGCCACCTATATTCATGAATGCAGCATTTGCCATTCGCTGACTGAAAATGAAGTCTGCGATATCTGCCTTTCGCATGAACGTGATGATCAGCTGCTCTGTGTAGTGGAATCACCGGCAGATGTGATGGCAATTGAACAAAGCGGCAGCTTTCGTGGCAAGTACCATGTGCTGGGTGGGCATTTATCGCCACTGGACGGAATTGGACCGGAAGAAATTGGCATTCCCTACCTGATTCAGCGCTTGAGTCAGGGCACGGTTTCAGAAGTCATATTGGCAACCAATGCTACGGTAGAAGGTCAGGCGACAGCACATTATCTGGTGGAAGCAACCAAGCATTTGCCTGTTCAGATGACCCGCATAGCTCAAGGTGTTCCTCAAGGAGGAGAACTTGAATATGTGGATAGTCATACCTTGAGTCAGGCTGTACATAATCGTATGCGAATGAAATAAGTACTAAGGTGCTTATTTTATGATTTAAGATATAAAAATAAGACTTGAGTAACATTTATTTAAATTAAACCTGAACTTATACAAAAAATATATAAAAAATGATTGCCTTTTTTAAAAAATACTTAAAAATATTGAATGTACGTGCCAAATGTAAATTTAGTTATATCTAAATTTTATATATCGGTTAATATACCTTTAAGAGAATCTGGTTTTTAGACTCGGTAATATGTTTCAGTTTATTCAGCAACAAAAAGATTTAGAAAATATTCTGCACCTGATGGGGCAGACATCCATTTATGGATTGGATACCGAATTCATCAAGGTCGATACTTTTTGGCCTAAACTCGGTGTGTTTCAAATTAATGTTGCAGGTCAGGTTTTTTTACTCGATGGCACAAGTCTGGATTTGTCGGCATTCTGGAATAAACTGTTTCATGCCCAGCAGAATATCTTCCATGCCTGCAGTGAAGATATTGATTTAATTTATCATTACTCACAGCAAAAAAGCCTAAGCAATGTTTTTGATACCCAGATTGGTATGTCTTTTTTAGGGCATGGGCTACAGGTGAGCTATCAAAATGCATTAAAGCACATGCTGGATGTGGAAATTGATAAAGACCAGACCCGATCTGACTGGCTGGCGCGTCCGTTAAGCTCGGAGCAACTCACCTATGCGGCGAATGACGTACTCTACCTGATGAATTTATCCAATAAAATCCAGCAGGAATTAAGCGACAAGCACTTGCTGGATTTTGCATTGGAAGATTGCCGTCATCTGACCCATGAAATTGGTCAGGAAACGCCTGTAGAGTTGCTTTATCATGATATTGGCAACTATCGTCATTCTCGCCGTCAATTGATGCAGTTACAGCAACTGGCCGTATGGCGTGAACAGATGGTCAAAGCCTTGAATTATCCGCGCAGCTTTATTCTGAAAAATTCTACCCTGATTGATCTGGTAGAAAAAAATCCGCGCAACCATTTCCAGTTGTCCAGCATTAAGGATATTCGTCAAAATATTGTGCGTGAATATGGTAAAACCATTCTGGATTTACTCAAGTTCTTGCCGGAGCAGGCAGAATGGCCACTGCGTATGGCTCGTCCAATTCGTCATGCATCTAAAGAGATTGGTGAAAAGGTGGATCATTTCATTCAGTCTGTGGCGCAGGAAACCACCGTACCCAAAGAAGTGCTGATGCGTAAAAAATGGCTGAATGCACTGTACCAGCATGTGGTTTTTCATAATGATGAGCAGGATTTGCCTGCTTATCTGCTTGGCTGGCGTTATGAGGTCCTGACCAAGCCACTGATTGACGTTCTGCATGCAGATGAAAAGTATCTGTCTACGCAAATGAAAGTAA
Source organism: Acinetobacter sp. T_3_1 (assembly GCF_025377055.1). NCBI lineage: Bacteria > Pseudomonadati > Pseudomonadota > Gammaproteobacteria > Moraxellales > Moraxellaceae > Acinetobacter > Acinetobacter sp. T_3_1. Next base: position 246,786 of record NZ_JACHVD010000001.1, read on the forward strand.
CAGATTAATTTTTAAGCATTCTGTTGAAAGAATTAACATTTATACACAATCACGACTGATGCGTTAATAATCATTAATGTCTCAGTCTTTTTTTTGCTGTATGCTTTGTCCTGAGTTTTATGAGTACTGTTTCAACTATGCATTGTTCAATTTTTAAATCTAGCAAAAAAGATGAAATGTATCTTTACATCGCCCGTCCGGAAGCCACTGAAAATGAAGCAGAGGCAGTCAATCCGCTGGAAGTTTTACCGGAAGCGATGCGCGTCGCATTTGGACGTGCAACTTTTGTCATGGATTTGGAGTTAACCGAAAGCCGTAAACTGGCGCGTGTAAATGTATTGCATGTGATTGACTCTATTGAAACGAAAGGTTTCTTTATTCAAGTTCCTCCGGAAGGATTAATCAATCCCAATGCTGTGGCACCTGAAGGGCTGCGCGGCGCTTAATGGTTAATCGGGAGTTGTAACGATGAATAGTTTTCTTTCACTACTGGATTCAATTCCTGAAGATAGCATTGCTGTCACGGTATATCTGGTAGGAAGTGTGATTATTCTCTGGGCTTGGTACCTGATTGCCAGACGTTTGCCTAAGCCGCTAGGTGGAATGACATGGCTCATCGGTTTTGCCATTCTACTGACGCCTACAGTTTCTGAAGGAAATAATGCTTCTATTGCCCCAGCTTTTTTTGGACTGCTATTTGGCATTTTAACCAAAGAAAAAGCCTTGATCTGGTCAAATGCCTCTCTGATTCTCTTTGTGGTCGGGCTGGGCTTGGTGATTGGAGCATTATGGTCAAAATATATGGCCAACAAGGCAAGATTTGCCGCAAACAAAAATAGTTCACCGCTTTAAGTAAAACAATAAGGTTAGATCATGTCTGTGGATACTCAACAATTTCTAGGTACAGATCAGTACATTGCGACTGATAGTTTGAAACTTGCCGTCAAGGCAGCACGTAGCTTGCAAAAGCCGCTTTTGGTTAAAGGTGAGCCGGGAACAGGTAAAACCCTACTTGCCGAGCAAGTTGCGGAAAGCCTGGGACTTAAGCTGTTCACCTGGCATATCAAGTCGACCACCAAAGCACAGCAAGGCTTGTATGAATACGATGCTGTATCGCGTTTGCGTGATAGCCAGCTAGGCGACGATCGTGTTTATGACATTAAAAACTACATCAAACCTGGAAAGTTGTGGGAAGCCTTCACCAGTGAACAACGCTGTGTATTGTTAATTGATGAAATTGACAAGGCAGACATCGAGTTTCCGAATGACTTATTGCATGAACTCGACAAAATGTCGTTTTTTGTTTATGAAACCGGGGAAACCATCACAGCGACACAACGTCCAATCGTGATTATTACTTCAAATAATGAAAAAGAATTGCCGGATGCGTTCTTGCGCCGCTGCTTCTTCCATTATATTGAATTCCCTGATGAAGCGACCATGCGCGAAATTATTGACGTACATTTCCCGCAAGTTTCTGCCGCTTTGGTCAACGAAGCATTGCAGGTGTTCTTCAAGCTTCGCCAGGTTCCGGGCTTAAAGAAACCGCCCTCAACCTCTGAACTGATTGACTGGCTCAGTCTGCTGATGGCTGATGACATGCCGGAAGATATTCTGCGCAATCATGACAAATCCAAAGCGATTCCACCCTTGTACGGTGCGCTGATTAAGAACGAGCAAGATGTACAGCTGCTTGAACGTTTAGCCTTTATGTCACGTCGCTAGGGGAGAAACACGCATGTTTGTGCGATTGTTTTATACCTTACGCAAATACGGTGTGCCGGTATCCACGCGTGAACTGATTGATCTGAATGAAGCGGTGGCTTCAGGGCTGGTTTTTGCCAATCAGGACGAGTTCTATCAACTGGCAAAAACGGTGATGGTCAAAGATGAACGTTTCTTTGACAAGTTTGACCGGGCCATGAAAGATTACTTTGATGGCATTTCCACTTTTGATCTGGACGATTTGCTCAATCAGGTGCATAAACTGCCGAAAGACTGGTTTGACCTGGAACTTCTGGAAAAGCATCTCACGCCTGAGCAGCGGGAAGAACTGAAAAAAGCCGGTTCACTGGAAGAGCTGATGAAGATGCTGGAAGAGCGTCTTCGCGAGCAGCACAAGAAGCATCAAGGCGGGAACAAGATGATCGGTACCGGTGGCACATCGCCCTTTGGTGCCTATGGTGATCATCCTGAAGGTGTGCGAATTGGTGGGCCGGGACGTAAACGCTCCGCCGTTAAAGTCTGGGAACAGCGTAAATACCAAAACCTGGATGACGAGCAGATTTTGGGTACCCGGCAAATGCAGATGGCACTCCGCCGTTTACGCAAGTTTGCCCGTCAGGGTGCAGCTGAAGAGCTGGATATTAACGGCACGATTCGTGAAACCGCCAAGCAGGGCATTCTGGATGTGCAGCTGGTGCCGGAGCGTCGCAACCGTATTAAAGTGTTGATGCTGTTTGATGTTGGCGGATCGATGGATTCGTATATTGCGCAATGTGAAAAACTGTTCAGTGCAGCCAAGACCGAATTCAAAACCCTGGAATATTTTTATTTCCATAATTGTCTTTATGATTATGTCTGGAAAGACAATATCCGCCGTTCCAGTACCCGCATGAATACCTGGGATCTATTCAATACCTATGGGCGCGACTATCGGGTAATTGTGGTAGGAGATGCCAGTATGGCACCTTATGAGCTGAACTCGGTGGGCGGCTCGGTTGAATACATGAATGATGAATCCGGTATTGTCTGGTTGCAGCGCCTGCGCCAACATTTTGAAAAAACGGCCTGGCTGAATCCTGAAGAAGACCGTTATTGGCATTACACCCACACTATTGGTCAAATTAAGCAGATTTTTGAAGATCATATGTATCCCATGACCTTGAAAGGCGTGGAAGATATGACAAAATATTTGGCTCGATAAATTGCTTGATCACAGCATCATAAAGCAAAGTGCTTGTTTTAAATGAAGGAATTCAATATGACGCATCAAATTAATGGCATCCCATTACCGAATGAAGAAGGTTTCTTTGGCGCATATGGCGGTCAGTTTATTCCACCTCATTTAAAAGAGGCGATGGACGAAATTAATGTGGCGTATGAGCAAATTCGCCATACTGCTGAATTCCAGAATGAATTGGCAGATTTATTTGCCAATTATGTTGGTCGTCCAAGTCCACTGTTTCATGCCAAGCGTTTATCTGACCAATTGGGTGGAGCGCAAATTTACCTGAAACGAGAGGATTTAAACCACACCGGTGCACATAAGATTAACCACTGTCTTGGTGAAGCTTTACTTGCCAAATATATGGGCAAAAAGAAAGTAATCGCGGAAACAGGCGCAGGGCAGCATGGTGTGGCATTGGCAACAGCGTGTGCTCTAGTGGGTATTCCCTGTGAAATTCACATGGGACAAGTGGATATTGAAAAAGAACATCCGAATGTGGTCAAAATGAAAATTCTGGGTGCCAACCTGATTTCTGTCACACGCGGCACAGCGACCTTAAAAGATGCCGTGGACAGCGCATTTGAAGAATACTTGAAAGATCCGAAAAGCTTCATTTATGCCATTGGTTCAGTGGTTGGTCCACATCCTTTCCCGAAAATGGTTCGTGACTTTCAGGCGATTATTGGCGATGAAATCAAAGTTCAGACCAATGACCGTTTTGGTTCAAATCCGGATTACATCGTAGCTTGTGTCGGTGGTGGCTCAAATGCCATGGGCGCTTTCACAGCCTTCTTGAATGATGCTGATGTCAAGCTGGTCGGTGTGGAACCTGCGGGCCATGGTTTAGATACCACGATGCACTCGGCAACCTTGACTTTGGGTAAACCAAGCCAGCTTCACGGGATGGCATGTTATGTCCTTGAAGATGAGCAAGGCGAGCCTTTACCGGTACACTCGATTGCTTCGGGTCTGGATTACCCGGGTGTAGGTCCACAGCATAGCCTACTTAAAGACTTGGGACGTGTGGAATATACCACGGCAACGGATCAGGAATGTCTGGATGCCTTTATGACACTTTCACGGGTAGAGGGGATTGTTCCTGCACTGGAAAGTTCACATGCAGTCGCCTGGGCTTTACGTGAAGCACCCAAAATGCCGAAAGATGTGAAAATTGTCGTGAACGTTTCGGGTCGTGGCGATAAAGACTCGGATTATGTGGCAGAGAAATTAGGCTTGAACTAAAAATATGTCCCTATTTTTTCAGATAAGGATTAATTTCTGGCTGGAAAAATTAAAAAACCTCTCATATCGAGAGGTTTTTTATGTATTTTCAATCTTAACTGGCAATATATTGTTGTAACTGATCAATGAGTTTACGTTGGTCATCCATCACGGCTTTAACCAAATCGCCAATAGAGATCAAACCCACCAGTTTTTCATTTTCAACCACAGGAAGATGACGTAAATGGCGATCGGTCATTAAACTTAAACAGTCTTCAACACTGTTAGATTTAGTAACTGTGAGTACTTTGGCAGTCATGATTTCACCGACTGTGGTTTCTTTAGATGTTCGTTCCATCAACGTCACTTTACGCATGTAATCACGTTCAGAAAGAATACCGACCACTTTCTCTTGATCGGTCACTACCAGTGCACCAATGCCTTTATCTGCCATAAGCGAAATTGCTTCAAGTACCGTTGAGTCTGGGCGAATCGTAAAGATGGTTTTATCAGTTTTATCGTGAATAACTTGTGCAACATTGGTCATTTATTATCGTCCTTCTTGTTCCTTATTTGACATTAAACTTAGCGCGAAATCAGAAAAATGCAAATACTTTTCAGGTAATTAATAAAAATTTACATTTATCGATATTTCACTTTTAATATCTGTGGCAAACCCTCAAGCAGATTGTAAAGATTCGGCAAAAAAGAAATGCCGCATCTGTTGTGTGGTCAATTTAAATTTTTGGCTAGATGAATTGCAAAGTGCGGGGGTAACATTTAAACGAGTGAGTGTTGGTAACAGCAAGTCCTGAAAATCTGCTGAAGTAATCTTACGTGGCGTATAATTTGGCCAATGACGTTCAGCATATTTTTGTGCCTGCATACCGTTTAACCAGAATGGGAAAATAAAATCTTCATGGTCGGACATCATGGCCCAACCCTGCTGATGATATAAACCCCAAAGTACACCACAGTACATCATAGATTTTAAAATCGTGATCTTAAAAAATAAATCTTTAGGAATAGGCTGTAATGAATTAATTTGATTCATACCAGAATACATGTAGTGAATTCAGCAGTTATTGTAAGGATGCAATATGAAAGTTCAGTGTAAGCTTTGAGAAATAATGTAAATGAATATGTATTTAAAAAGAGAAGGCATTAAAAAACGCCACCTTGGTGACGTTTGATTAAGCTTGCATGGTGGCCAGCTTCTGCCAGTATTGGGCTTTGAGTGAGTCGCGTTCTACGCGGAAACCCTGATAGTAAAGTTCAGCTAAAAACAAGGCTGCTTTACCATGTCCGGCACGAGCGACTTCTTCCAGTTTTTGAACCGCATCTGCAAAATTCATTTGGGACTGAATTGTATTCACTGCATCTGCATATGCATGTTCTAGGTCTTGATGAGAGATTTGTTGAATCATATTAAACTCCTTATTGTAATTATGATTGCTAGATAGACTATTAAGTTTGTCTTGATACTAATTTAACTAGGCTTTGTTAAAGTAATATTACATCGAACCTAAATTGTCAAACAATATCTATGGGCTGTATTATTAAAATCAAGGTTACATGATTAAACAATGTACAAAATGATTTTTGCTTAGTATGTTAATAGAGGAACTTGACATATAAGGAGAATAACATGACAAAAACATTAGATGGTTTTACGTTTGATTTGCCTCCCACTACAGACCAAATCATTGAACTTGCACATCAGCACCGTAAAAATTTAGACGAAGCTATTTTTCATCAAGAAATTCACCTGGGTAATTATTGTTTAGCCCAGCGTAAGAGAGTATATGATTTTACTCGCCAGCTGGATATACAGCAACGTGAGGATTTTTATAATGTCTATAATGGTGAGTTGCTGCGCATAGCGGACGATGATGAGCTGCATCCCGTGCATGCTGAAAGAGGGGTGGGGGCTTTCGCAATTCTATTGGTATTGGGAATTATCGCATTTGTGCTTTACTTTGCAGTAATCCGGAATGTCATTGTCTAATCGCCGATTTTGATTTGCTCAATTTCTGTTACAAATACAGTGAAATTGAGCAAATCTGCTTGTGCTTCTTTATGCTGCATCCTACACTACCTTGAATTCGAGGTAGGTTATGCATATTGCTTTACAAAAAATTTTTCACTTAAAATCTAAAATAAAGCTGGAAGATATTTATAACGGATTTGTCGTTACCATCATTGCCATTATCTTGATTCTTGCTTTCATTGCGCTGCACCGACCCATTACGGTCAAACAATTTGAAAATGTCGTACAGCTTTCAGCTCAAGCCAATTATCCAGCGACTCAGGAAATGGCTTTGCTGCTGATGCAGCAACCTCAGATTCCTTATGCCCAATATTTTAAATTGATGCAGGCGCATCATCTGGAGATGACCCAGGCTCATCAATTGCCTCCTTTACAAGCGGAGCAATAATTGTTTTGGGAGCTGGTTTGGTCGAAGGTATGTTTGCGGGAGCGGGTGGATTTAAATCTTGTTTTAGCACTGCTTCCAATGCGGGTCTGTCTAATTTGTCATTGACTACAATGATCGTAAGACGTTCAGGGTGTAAATGTTTTTGAAGGGCATTCTGAACATCCTGTACAGTAATTTTTTCTAATAATTTTGGATAACTGCTTAAATAATCAGCAGGTTGATTGTAAAATCCTATAGAGCCCAACTGTGCATTGATATTGGCATTGCTACTATAGTTGTTTGGAAAAGCGCGCAACATGCCGGCCTTGGTTTCTTCCAGCTGTTTCTGGTTAATGGGCTGGCTGACAAAATTAACCAAGGCCTGATGAGCAACCTGTATGCTGTCGAGTAACTGGTCTTGTCGGGTGGAATAACTAAAACTGAATGTTCCTGGCGCCTGGCTAAATGAAAATGAACTATAAGCACCATAGGTAAAACCGCGCTTAACCCGTAGTTCTTTCATTAAAATAGAATTAAAACCACTTCCACCAAACATCTGGTTAGCCACTTCCAAAGCGAGCCGATCCGGATCAAAGCGTGTAGTACCCAATTGTCCCATCATGACATGCGCCTGACTGGAGTTAAACTTGATGTGGCGAATATCAAAACCTGATTTATCGACGGGTTGAGCCAAGGGTTGGGCTTTTTTTCCCTGTTTCAGGTTGCCCGCGATACGTTCAGAAAGTTGCTGCGCCTGTTTGGGACTGAGTTGACCGGTAATGGCAATGTTCAGGTTCTGTGCCACCAAAAATTGATCACTAAATTGTTGCAGTTGTGCCGGTGTGATTTTGCTAATACTGCGCTGAGTCCCGGGAATGGGTTCGGCATAGGCATGTTTTCCATATAAAGCACGGTAAAACAGGATATTCATCATGCGGCCAGGACTTTCCTGGATCTGTTTCTGGCCGACTTGAGTATTATTTAATACCAGATCGATACTGGATTTTTTAAAGGTTGAATGGTTTAGCACTTCCAGCAGCATGCCTAAAGCAGGTTCAAGTTTATTGGGGTCAGACAACACCCGTAATTTAACGATAAACATGTCCCGATAAGCACCGGCACTAAATTGAGCGCCTACACGTTCAAAAGTACTGGCAATTTCATTAGCCGTATATTTTTCTGTTCCTTCATCAATCAGTTTTGCTGCCATATTGGCAATACCATATAGACCTGGCGCGATTTCTTCATCCCGTGCCGAACCTGCATTAAAGGTCAGTTGAATATCGACCATGGGTAAATCCTGTGATTCGACAAACAGCGTACGAACTTGATATCTGTTTTTCAGCTCATGTACATAGGGAGCGTTGAATTGAGTCTGTGCATGGGTGATTTGCAAGCTTTGTAACAGGGGAATAGATTTGAGCTGTGCCGGGTTGTCATCATGTAGGTTATTTAAGTCAATGTCCGCCAATGCGGCTTGGGTCCAGAGCATAGAAGCAAAAATAAAAAAAGAATGCAGCTTGAACATAACAAATTCCACTATGGGGCTTTATTTTCAGGAGAAAGATATAAGGTGCTCAGATTGTCACGATTAAAATAAGCATTCGCCACGCGTTGTATATCTTGTGGGGTAACCGTTTCAAAATGTTTGGGCAGTTCGTCCATCAAGCGAAAACTTAAGCCGTTAATTTCCAGATTGCCGATTATCCGTGCCTGTCCGGCAATGTCATCCTGGCTATAGATTAAATTGGAGACATATTTAGCCGTCACCCGCGCGACTTCTTCGGGTTGAATCAATTCGGTTTTGAGCAGCTCGATTTCGGTCTGAATGGCCTGTTCAGCTTCCGATAAACTCTTCCCGTCAACAGGCAAGGCAGAAATGCTCAATAAGCTGTCACCACGGCTATAAGGATCATAAGACACACTCACTGCGGTCAATATTTTCTTGTCCCGAACCAGGCGATCTTGCAGCCGTGAAGAAATTCCACTGTCCAGTATGTTCCTGATAATTGTTAAGGCATACGCATCTTGCGGATTTTTGGCTGTGACCAGTGAGCGTACGTTCCATGCCATAAACAGGTTGGGTACTTTCACGGGAAAATTCAGTTCCATATGGCGATAACCAATACGGTCAAATTCTAATACGTCATTACGTGGCGGGGTTTTTCTGGCAGGAATATCGGCAAAATACTTTTGCACTTGCAATACGGTCTGTTCAGCATCGACATCACCGACAATCACCAGAAGGGCATTATTGGGGCTATACCAGTCGCGATACCATTTTTTGACATCTTCAAGCTGAAGGTTTTGCAGATTTTTCATGTGGCCGATCACCGGTTGGCGATAATGGCTGGTTGGATAGGTGATCCATTTGAATCGTTCGAAAGCCAGGGCCCTGGGATTGTCATCTGTGCGTAAGCGCCGTTCTTCCATCACCACCTTAATTTCAGGATCAAAATCCTGCTGGCGTAACAGCAGGTTACTCATCCGGTCTGCTTCAAGTTCTAAAGCCATGGGCAAATAGGTTTTAGGGTAGAGCTGGTAATAATTGGTGTAATTGGTAAAAGTTGAGGCATTGATGCGTCCGCCATACATACGGCTTAAGCGGGTAAATTCATCATTGGGAACTTTTTGCGTACCCTTAAACATCATATGTTCCAGTACATGTGAAATGCCTAATAAATTCCCCGATTCATCACTACTGCCCACCCGGTACCAGATTTGCGTCATGACCATGGGAGAACGGTGATCTTCCCGAATAATCACTTTTAGACCGTTTTTAAGCGTAGTTTCAAAGGTCGTACGTGCCAATTTGCTGCGAGTTTCTGCATGTACCCCGCCACTTTGAAGCATCAATAAAGCCAGCGTGAGCGTTAAAATATAATTTTTAAAAAAAAACGGTTTTAAAAAAAGTGGGTAGCTGCTTTTGAGCACAAGATTTACCCCCAGTCATAAATTATATTTATGATCATTTTTCAGAAACTGCTGCCTGAAAGCAAAGGTTAAGTTGTTGGTTTTTGGTGTGTTCAGTGTCTATTGGAAAACGCAGGACAAAACTATGCTAGAATCCTTGTTTTTTAACGCTATGCTTTTCAAGGATTCGGCATGCAACAGCAATCTAATGGGCAAAATAAATTTTTGATTGATGCTGATATCGGGGATGACGATGTCACTTTACCGAATTTACCCGCGGTAAATATCCCTATTGTTGAAACTCAAAATGAACAAGTTGCTGTTTCTGCGCCTGTAGCCACAGAAACAGAGCAAACAGAAATAGAGCAAGACCATACGCCTAAAGGTGGCTTTTTTAGCCGCATGAAAGAAGGGTTAACCAAAACCCGTAAAAACCTTGCCGACGGTATGGTTAACATTCTCATTGGTGGTAAAGAAATCGATGATGAATTGCTGGAAGAGGTGGAAGAGCAATTACTGGTTGCAGATATTGGTGTCGATGCAACCAAAACCATTATTGCCAATTTGACTGAACGTACTGCACGTGGTGATCTGATTTATTCACATTCGCTGTATAAAGCGTTGCAAGAAGAATTGGTCGCATTGCTGGCTCCGCGTGTTAAACCTTTACATATTGATCCCAATAAAAAACCTTTTGTGATTTTGGTGGTTGGCGTAAATGGCGTGGGTAAAACCACCACAATTGGCAAGTTGGCAAAACGTTTGCAAGGCGAAGGCAAAAAAGTCATGCTGGCTGCGGGCGATACCTTCCGTGCGGCAGCAACAGAACAATTACAAATTTGGGGCGAACGCAACAATATTGCAGTGGTTGCCCAGGGTCATGGTGCAGACAGTGCATCCGTCATTTTTGATGCCTTTGAAAGTGCACGTGCTAAAGGTGTGGATGTCCTGATTGCAGATACAGCAGGCCGTTTGCATAACAAAGGTCACTTAATGCAAGAGTTGACCAAAGTAAAACGCGTGATGCAAAAAATTGATGCCACAGCACCGCATGAAATTATGCTGGTGGTAGATGCGGGTACTGGTCAAAATGCAATTAATCAGGTCGAAATGTTTGATGAAGCCGTTGGCTTGACCGGACTCACCATTACCAAGCTGGATGGAACTGCTAAAGGGGGGGTGTTATTTAATATCGCTAGTCGTACCCATGTACCTATTCGCTTTATTGGTGTGGGCGAGAAAATTGATGATCTGCGTCCATTTTCGGCAAAATCATTTGTTGCAGCCTTATTTGAAACTGAAAAGTAAAATGCATGATATTTCACACAAACTCCGCTAAATGCGGAGTTTGTTGTTTTAGTGAGAATTGTTTGATTTAAAAACCAACATTCAAGAATCCCGTATCTAAAGAACCTCCTTATAAAACCGCTAGAATATGAAAAAATCTTAAAAGCTTTAGCATTCTTATTGGGGAGTACTGTTGTGGCATTATTAGAGAAAATTGGTCATGTCCTTACGGCAGATATTACGAAAGAACTAAAATTTAAAAAAAGAGCTGCTGAAGAGGTAAATGAATTAACATTTGTCGATCAATTGAAAAAACGTCGCAGCATTTATGTTCTCGGCAAAAAGGTTCCTTTTAGTCAAGCCTATTTGGCAGAATTGATTCAAGAAGCTGTGCGAAGCTGTCCCTCCGCATTAAATTCTCAGAGCTCAAGAATTGTGGTGTTATTTGGGGATTCCCATCAGCAATTTTGGGAAATTGTCAAAGAGGTGCAACGTAAATTAGTTGCTGTACATGTATTTGCCGGTGCAGCAATGAAAATTGATCAATGCGTGGCAGGGTATGGAACGGTACTGTTCTATGAAGATCAGAACATTATTCAAAAATTGCAAAAGAAAATTCCTTTTAATGCGGACGATTTTCCCGTTTGGTCAGAACAGACGTCGGGTATGGCGCAATATGCAGTGTGGACGGCCTTGGCGGATTCAGGTATTGGTGCCTGTTTGCAGCATTATAATCCGAGTATAGATAAGGCAGTTTCGGAACATTTTCATATTGATGAATCCTGGTTGTTACGGGCACAACTGGTATTCGGTTCCATTGAACAAGAAGCAGACATCAAACAGGAATCTCAGACCGCTGAACGGTTTAGAATTTTGAATTAATCAGATCATCGTATTAATGAAGCACCTTTGAGGGGTGCTTTTTTATTTTATATCTATTGAAAATCAGCTATCAAACTGTTCTATAAATAAAACACAATGTCACTTTTATAATCATGTAATGCTCCTAAAATGAAAGTAAGATCAATTTATTCCAATCATGCTTAATAAAATTTAAAAAAGGTGAAATTATGTCATTTTTAGCCCATATGAAACAGCGCCGTACTATTTATGCAATTGGTCAAAACGTTCCAATCACAGCTGATCAAATAGAAGAGGTCATTAAAGATGCGGTACGAAATAGTCCCTCTGCTTTCAATTCACAAACTTCACGTGTCGTGACTCTATATGGTGATTCACATGCGAAATTCTGGAATATTGTACGTGAAACATTACGTAAACTCGTGCCAGAAGAAGCCTTTGAAAATACCAATACAAAGATTAATGGTTTTGCAGCAGGTTATGGCACGGTATTGTTTTTTGAAGATCAAGACGTTGTAAAATCGCTACAAGAACAATTTCCCTTATATGCTGAGCATTTTCCAGCATGGTCAGAGCATTCTACCGGCATTGCACAATTTGCAGTATGGTCATCATTGGCAGAGCAGCATATCGGTGCCTCATTGCAGCATTACAATCCTGTGATTGATGATGAAGTGGCTGCCACATTCGATATTCCTAAAAACTGGAAATTACGTGCCGAACTGGTGTTTGGTTCAATTGAAGCCCCGGCGGGAGAAAAAACATTTCTTGATGATAGTATTCGTTTCAAAAGATTTGACTGATGTATGTTTCATTTAAGTGAGGTTAAGAGAGTGCTGAAACGGCACTCTTTTTATTGATAAAGCGAATGATAGATAAATCAATTAAGCTGCAAAGCTTATCTCAATAAAGTCTTGAAAATACAGCTGTATTAAAAATAGCTTTGTCATAAAATTGTCATTTGTTAATTGCATAGTGCAATTTATTTTTAATATTCAAAGAAGAGATGGTGGAATGAGTCTAAAATTAACTTTTGCTGCAGCTGCATTGATGGTAAGTGGTGCTGCATTTTCAGCAGTCACGATTTCAGCACCAGAAGAAATTAAAATTCTAGCGGTGAATGATCAGGAAGTTAATACGGGATTATTCCGTGCCAAGAACAATCAATACAAAGTGGATGCAGGTACTAGCAATATTAGTGTGCGTTACACTCAGTATTTTGAGCATTTGAATGGTGAACACGATATTGTAAAATCATCTGTAGTAACTATACGCACGCCCATTTTACAAGATGGTGGAGAATATCGACTGGATCTGGTCAATGCACCGGAAAATTTTGAAGCTGCCAAAAAATATGCTGAACAACCTATAGTGGCATTGTTTGATAAAAATAATCAGATGCTAGTACAGCAGGTAGGTGCAAACACAGAGCCAAAACCATGGTTGGCACAAGGCATATTCTCAAAAACTACCGATTTGACTCAAAAGAAAACAGCTTTGCAAAATCAGCCAGCACCTGTATATACACCAGCAGCAGTGCAATCAAAAGTGGTGGCAGTTCCTTCTAGTGAGTCACCTTCAGGAGTAACTGCTGATCAGCAACTGATTCAATTATGGCAAAAAGCAAATAAAGCTGAGCGTCAGAAATTTATGTCATGGCTGGCAGAGCAGGCTAATTAATAAATTCAAATAAAACCAGCATAAAGCTGGTTTTATTGTCTTAAGGCAAAATAATCAAAATTAAAATGAGAAAAATGATCTAAAAAATGAATGTTGCAATGTGTAAAAAACACGCAAAACAGTCTTGAAACATGTTAAAAATAACTTCTTGGGTTAAAAAAAAAACACTCGAATGCAAAATTATAGAAAATTCTATAATGGGGGTTGCGTTGGTTTAAAAACTCTATAGAATACGCTGCATCCCGACGAGATACACGAAACGAAGCGTTAAGTGTTGAACGTTAAACTTAAAATTGACGAGGTTTTAAGTAAGATCATTAAGAGATTATGAAGAACAACTTGTGTGGATTTTTACTGGTTGATCGATCGAAATTATTTTCATTGATTGATGGTAGAAATTACTCGAAGTTTATTTGAGAAATATTTGTCAGAAAATTGATGAGCCAAGATTTGTAGCCATAAG
>NZ_JACHVD010000001.1:262347-263348 GCF_025377055.1 Acinetobacter sp. T_3_1
ACGATACATTGACTTATTGATAAGCTGGGGACTTAGCTTAGTTGGTAGAGCGCCTGCTTTGCACGCAGGAGGTCAGGAGTTCGACTCTCCTAGTCTCCACCAAATTTCAAGACAAGAAAAGCATGCTTTTCCTTGAAATTTAAGCAAGAAGCTACGCTTTGCGCAGTTGAAAGACTACGTAGTAAGCAAACGAACTGATAGCTTATAGAGCTTAGTGATTAAGTTGCGTATAATGCGCGGCATTGTTATTAAGCTCTGTGATTTATCACAGTTTCCTGACCTGACGAAGGCTGGAAAAATCATTAACAGAATATATTTGAGTTGAAATAATTTGTTCAAACTCGTTTCAAGTAGGCAACTACAAGAAATGAGTTCTAGCGATTAAACTGAATCAAGCGTTTTGGTATATGAATCTAATTGAAGCTGTACAGTGATTAAGTTCACAGTGCTCTAAACTGTTATGTTGGTTGATCTGACTTGTAGGATCAAACGACTGTTTGGGGTTGTATAGTCAAGTAATTAAGTGCATGTGGTGGATGCCTTGGCAGTCAGAGGCGATGAAAGACGTAATAGCCTGCGATAAGCTCCGGGGAGGCGGCANAATGAGTTACTAGCGATTAAACTGAATCAAGCGTTTTGGTATATGAATCTAATTGAAGCTGTACAGTGATTAAGTTCACAGTGCTCTAAACTGTTATGTTGGTTGATCTGACTTGTAGGATCAAACGACTGTTTGGGGTTGTATAGTCAAGTAATTAAGTGCATGTGGTGGATGCCTTGGCAGTCAGAGGCGATGAAAGACGTAATAGCCTGCGATAAGCTCCGGGGAGGCGGCAAATATCCTTTGATCCGGAGATTTCTGAATGGGGGAACCCACTTACCATAAGGTAGGTATCATACACTGAATACATAGGTGTATGAGGCAAACGAGGGGAAGTGAAACATCTCAGTACCCTTAGGAAAAGAAATCAATTGAGATTCCCTCAGTAGCGGCGAGCGAA
>NZ_JACHVD010000001.1:263424-265900 GCF_025377055.1 Acinetobacter sp. T_3_1
GGTGACTGCGTACCTTTTGTATAATGGGTCAGCGACTTATATTCAGTAGCAAGGTTAACCGTATAGGGGAGCCGTAGAGAAATCGAGTCTTAATAGGGCGTTTAGTTGCTGGGTATAGACCCGAAACCGGGTGATCTATCCATGAGCAGGTTGAAGGTTAGGTAACACTGACTGGAGGACCGAACCCACTGTCGTTGAAAAGCCAGGGGATGACTTGTGGATAGGGGTGAAAGGCTAATCAAACTCGGTGATAGCTGGTTCTCCCCGAAAGCTATTTAGGTAGCGCCTCGGACGAATACCATTGGGGGTAGAGCACTGTTTCGGCTAGGGGGTCATCCCGACTTACCAAACCGATGCAAACTCCGAATACCAATGAGTACTATCCGGGAGACAGACTGCGGGTGCTAACGTCCGTAGTCAAGAGGAAAACAATCCAGACCGCCAGCTAAGGCCCCAAAATCATAGTTAAGTGGGAAACGATGTGGGAAGGCATAGACAGCTAGGAGGTTGGCTTAGAAGCAGCCACCCTTTAAAGAAAGCGTAATAGCTCACTAGTCGAGTCGGCCTGCGCGGAAGATGTAACGGGGCTAAAACTATGTGCCGAAGCTGCGGATGTATACATTGTATACGTGGTAGGGGAGCGTTCTGTAAGCCGATGAAGGTGGATTGAGAAGTCTGCTGGAGGTATCAGAAGTGCGAATGCTGACGTGAGTAACGACAAAGCGGGTGAAAAACCCGCTCGCTGAAAGACCAAGGGTTCCAGTCCAACGTTAATCGGGGCTGGGTGAGTCGACCCCTAAGGCGAGGCCGAAAGGCGTAGTCGATGGGAAATTGGTTAATATTCCAATACTTCAGTGTAATGCGATGAGAGGACGGAGAAGGTTAAGTCAGCCTGGCGTTGGTTGTCCAGGTGGAAGGAAGTAGGCATGCATCTTAGGCAAATCCGGGGTGCTCTATGCTGAGATCTGATAGCAAGCTGTACTTGTACAGTGAAGTGGCTGATACCATACTTCCAGGAAAAGTCTCTAAGCTTCAGTTACACTGGAATCGTACCCGAAACCGACACTGGTGGTCAGGTCGAGTAGACCAAAGCGCTTGAGAGAACTCTGCTGAAGGAACTAGGCAAAATGGTACCGTAACTTCGGGAGAAGGTACGCTGCTTTTGGTGATGGAACTTGCTTCCTGAGCTGAGAGCAGCCACAGAAACCAGGCCCCTGCAACTGTTTATTAAAAACATAGCACTCTGCAAACACGAAAGTGGACGTATAGGGTGTGATGCCTGCCCGGTGCTGGAAGGTTAATTGATGGGGTTAGCGTAAGCGAAGCTCTTGATCGAAGCCCCAGTAAACGGCGGCCGTAACTATAACGGTCCTAAGGTAGCGAAATTCCTTGTCGGGTAAGTTCCGACCTGCACGAATGGCATAATGATGGGGGCGCTGTCTCCAGCAGAGGCTCAGTGAAATCGAAATCGCCGTGAAGATGCGGTGTACCCGCGGCTAGACGGAAAGACCC
The DNA here is from genome assembly GCF_025377055.1 of Acinetobacter sp. T_3_1. Taxonomy (NCBI): domain Bacteria; kingdom Pseudomonadati; phylum Pseudomonadota; class Gammaproteobacteria; order Moraxellales; family Moraxellaceae; genus Acinetobacter; species Acinetobacter sp. T_3_1. Next base: position 264,937 of record NZ_JACHVD010000001.1, read on the forward strand.
CGTGAACCTTTACTGCAGCTTGACATTGAACTTTGATCTTACGTGTGTAGGATAGGTGGGAGGCTTTGAAATCAGGACGCCAGATCTGATGGAGCCGTCCTTGAAATACCACCCTGGTAAGATTGAGGTTCTAACTCTGTCCCGTTATCCGGGACGAGGACCATGTCTGGTGGGTAGTTTGACTGGGGCGGTCTCCTCCTAAAGAGTAACGGAGGAGTACGAAGGTGCGCTCAGCGTGGTCGGAACTCACGCGTAGAGTATAAAGGCAAAAGCGCGCTTAACTGCGAGACCCACAAGTCGAGCAGGTACGAAAGTAGGTCTTAGTGATCCGGTGGTTCTGTATGGAAGGGCCATCGCTCAACGGATAAAAGGTACTCTGGGGATAACAGGCTGATACCGCCCAAGAGTTCATATCGACGGCGGTGTTTGGCACCTCGATGTCGGCTCATCTCATCCTGGGGCTGAAGCAGGTCCCAAGGGTATGGCTGTTCGCCATTTAAAGAGGTACGCGAGCTGGGTTTAGAACGTCGTGAGACAGTTCGGTCCCTATCTACCGTGGGCGTTGGAAATTTGAGAGGATCTGCTCCTAGTACGAGAGGACCAGAGTGGACGAACCTCTGGTGTACCGGTTGTGACGCCAGTCGCATCGCCGGGTAGCTATGTTCGGAAGGGATAACCGCTGAAAGCATCTAAGCGGGAAGCCTACCTCAAGATAAGATTTCCCCGAGACTTTATGTCTCCTAAAGAGCCGTTGAAGACTACGACGTTGATAGGTTGGATGTGGAAGCATGGTGACATGTGAAGCTGACCAATACTAATTGCTCGTGAGGCTTGACTATACAACACCCAAACAGTTGTTGTATTAAAGCTTAATCGATTCATAACTGATCGAAAGACCAGTAAAATACTTGATTTAGTGAACGCTAAAGAACAAAATACGAAACTCAGATATAACCTGTTAATA